>DATHGE010000356.1:0-34172 GCA_035317805.1 Flavobacterium sp.
GAAAGCAGCGAATTAAACCCGGCTTCCTTGTCGGGATCGCCATACTCATCCAGGTGGAACTTCCCAACGGTATAATCGGGATACTTGATCATATCAAAAGCACCCATCTTCGGAATTGCAACCTTAAACAATTCCGGACGCTGCGTCATCGCCACACCAACCAATAGCCCGCCCTGCGAACCACCCGTAATGGCAAGCCTGCCCGGGGAGGTATATTTTTCTTTAATCAGGAATTCCGCCGCATCGATAAAGTCGTTAAACGTGTTCATTTTCTTGAGTCCTTTGCCTTCCGTATGCCATTTCCGGCCTTTTTCGCCGCCGCCGCGGATTTCGGCATAAGCGAATACACCGCCTTTTTCAAGGAAATACAGCAAACCGGTGTCGAAAACGGGTCTGCTCACCACCCCAAATCCGCCATAAGCATTGAGCAGCGTCGGGTTGTTCCCGTCCAACACTAAGTTTTTCTTATACACGATCGTCATCGGGATGTCAGTATTGTCGCGGCTTTTGTAGGTGATCGTCTTCGTCTCGAAATAATCAAGCGGGAACAGAGTAGCCTTAGGCGGCGCAAAATCGGTATAAAAAGAATGTGATTCCCCGGTCTCAATATTAAGCCTGAAATTGTGGAACGACAGTACATACGAATAAAAACTCACAAACAGTTCCTTCGTCTCAGGGTCATAAAAGCGGATGTTGAAATCCATACCCTGCGGCGCATCAAACCGCCTGATAAAGGTGCCTTTGCTGTCATAGACGCTGATGAAATTCTTCCCGAGCGTCTTATATTTGCACACAATGTAGTTGTCGTAAAAATCGACATCCACAAGCAGGTTATTATACAGCTGCGGGATAACGACCGTCTCATCCTTGCGGCTGTCGATATCAAACGACCGCAATTCGCCCCAGTCATAATCAGTCGAAGAAAAGTAAACACGGTTGTGCAAATAACCCCAGAATTTCATCCCGCTCACATCATTGTCGATAAACTTTTGCAGATAGAACGTTTCGGTGTCTATCGGGCTGTAATAAAAATTAGCCGAAGTTTCTGCCTTATTGCGCTCCATTACAAAGAGCTTGTTCTCTTTGGTAAAGAAACCAAATCCGGCTTCTGTCTTCGACGCGTCATACACGAGTTCGTCTTCCGATTGCGGCTTCCCGAGCTTATGATAAAACAATTGATAGGTTGAGTCTTTCGCAAATACCGAAAGGTTCGCGTTTTTCTTATAAAAGATGCCTTTGTCGCCGTTCCATGCCATATTCGAAAACTTGACATTGGTCAGCGAATCGGGCAGGTAAGTGGCTTTGTCGATATCGGCAAACCGGATGTCATGGCGATCGCTTCCATTAACGCTGACCTGGAACGCCAGGTATCTCGAATTGTTGGAAGGCGTATAATCCGTGATGTACGCATTGTTGTCTTTATAGAGTTTGTACGGATTGGCGATCTCCACCGCTTTCTCGATGAGTTTTTTCCGCACATATACAGATGACGGGCGGTTTTTATCGACGCGGTAATTAGAATAAAAATAACGCCCTTTTTTTGCCGGAAGCGGATTCGTAGACAGGTTATCGTATTCCCGAAGCTTCGAAGCGATATCATATTTGTCTTTGATAACCGCCAGCTGTGCGTCCGTCGCCTGATTCTCCGCCTCCACCCAGGCTTGCACCTCTTTCGCATCTGACTTTTCAAGCCAGGTATAATCATCGTCAAAAGTGACTCCGAATTTTGTGACCTTTAAAGGGACTTTTTTGGATAGCGCTGCGGTTTGTGCCAAAACAGGCAGCGAAAACAGTACCGACAGGAGCAGAGGGAATAGTTTTTTCATAAGTCAGATTGCGCGCAAATATAGCGATACCGAAAAAACAAAAGACAAAACGGCAAAGAATTTTACACACAACCGGCAACCGCCAGACGCATCAGGAAGGCTTATCCGTGCGATTTAAAAGCCGTTCCTTCCAAACCTTCATATTGGCACGGTTGATAAGAAGATTCGGCTTCTCATCGTCCCAATCTGCCAATAGCTCCGAAATCACTTCGTCATTTTCATCCCAATCGGTCTCATCCGACGCTAAGCAGTTCCACGCAAAGTTCTGCACGACGCCTTTACCGATAGCGCCGTCAAGGAACTGGTCGCAGATTTGGATAAGGAGCTTTCGGGTGAGATACATGGTGCGTTTTAAGGTGACACAAAAGTAGTTGATTAATACGGTTAAGCGGATAAAACTTACACCCGTCAGTTCGAGTGTTTTTTCGCAATGCAATGGAGAAAAAATGTATCGAGAACCGTTACAATCCAGAACCTGCTTTGTTTTTCCACCCAAGATAAAACTTTCTTTATAAAAATGAAACTCCCCGCGACCGGAAATCAGCAATTTTGGTTAGCGGCGGTTAGCTGTTCGGGCTTTGATAGCTTTATGTTGTCAATCTAAAAAGAATGAGATTTGGATTATCTTCGACAATATCGCCCAATTTCTTAAAATTTAATTTTTGAAGAAGTTTAGTAGAGCTTTGATTATGTTTATGCGTTAGTGCATCCATCGCTTTGAGTCCAAGTATTTCAATTGCATATTCTATAACCTTCTTTGCAGCTTCGATCATAATTCCTTGACCATTATATTCAGTAAGAAGTTCATATCCAATCTCACATTTCTTTAAATCGCCTAAGAAGTCAAATAGACAAATTGTACCAATTAATTTATCTTCGCCAGTTTTTGTAATTGCCCAATAAAAAAGTTCATCGCTTTCATCTTCAATTATACTGTTGATGAAATTTAAGGCATCTTCTATTGTTTTGCTCGGTTTCCTGTCAAGAAATTTATTTGTTTCTGTGTTCGAGCGTAATTGCAATATCTCTTCGGAATCATTTTTTGAAAGTTTCCGAAGCGTCAATCTTTCGCTAATCAAAATTGGGAAAGTTTGCAAGTTCCTGTTCATTTTTGTTTTTTAAGACGGTTTTTCTGCCTGACAGCTAACCGAAGTTGCTGATGAAAGCGGACATGGTTCTATCGCTAAGATAAACTTTCTTCGTGGTGAAAAACAAACGTTCAACTTATCGAAAACCAGCGCTTGCGTAGTTGCGCTGTTGGCCGCAGTTCAATGCATTTCTTTGTTGATTATTGTAGATAAAGCATAATGATTCATCTCATGGCAAATTCTGCCTAGAATTATTGCAGAGTTTATTCTATATTGATTTCCAATATTTATAACTTTTGAATCATCTAGAGGAACATTTTGTAAAAGCTCATTCCAACATGTAATGTTTATCAAATTATTTTGTGCAAACAAATTTGCTTCCTTTTCAAAAGAATCAATTATCCCTTGTTTGTTTAAATCTATAAACTCAGCATTTTTATCATTCTTCAAGTGTAAAAAGATATGCCCAATTTCATGCATTAGTGTAAAAGCAAAATTGTCTATTCTATGATACCTTAAAGTCATAGCAATCGCAGGATTGTTAATCGACCAAAAGGCAAATCCATCAATAGGTGTCTTTTCTAACTTTTCAAGAAAAACTAATTTAATTCCAAATTGATTTAATAGTTCCTTGGATTTAATTAGTACATCTGAGTTCTGATAGAAAATTTCATTTAATAATATTATTAATTGAGGAATATTGTCAAAATTGAATGTATTAATAACTTGTTTCTTTGCTTCAAATTGAGCTAAAGTACTCCAAGCTATCATATTATTTTGATCTACAGATAATTTGTCCGATTTTCGATATAACGCATATTTATTTCTAGCAAATATGTTTACAAGTTGTTCAATACTTGAAAAACTATATATCGATTTAATAGTCTCAATATCAATTTCTAAATTACCTTTTAAATATCCAAATTTTGAAAAATATTTAACGGGAACATACTCTTTGATAATATTCCAAACCTCAATATTGTTGATTCGCTTAATATTTTTTTCTTTTATCCTTGCCAAATCAATTTCATATTGAGATTGAAATCTCATCCAATAGTCTGCAGGTATTCCTAATATTTTTTCTAATAATATCGCAATGTCTGCAGTTACAGGTCTTTTCCCTTTAATAATTTCATTCAAAAATGAAGGTTGCACACCCAATTCTTTTGCTAACTCTTTTTGAGTTAAAGTTGCGTGTACATCCAATTCATCTTTGATCAATATCCCTGGATGTGTTGCTTCAAACGGAATAATTTCTTTTTGGTTCATATTTATTTGTAATGATTACTGAGCTCCATTATTGAGCAAATCGTAATTGTGTGAGGTTCCTGTCCCTCTAATAATACTTTAAATTCAATTCTATATTTTCTATCAACACGAACGGAAGAGATTCCATCTTTTTTTCCGCTAAGTACTTCGTAATTAAGGCTATTTATAACAAACAAATCTTCTATCCTTGTGGCAACTCGTAACTTATCAATTGTTTGTTTATATTTTCTGACGACATCTTTCTGGAAAATATACTTTTTTGCCTTGCCTTCAGTATAAAGATCTTCTAAATACTGTTTCTCAAAAATTATTTTCATTTCATATTTTATATAGTTTTTTAGTGTTCAAAGTACAAAGATATAAAAAGAGATTAAAAAATTCACTTTTTTAGTGAATTTTTTAATATAAGAATTGCGGCCAACGTTAGGCCGCTAGGCGAAGTTGCGATTCAAGCGATCCGAGTTCGCTCTGCCAAGATATATAATCGTGAAAACAACGTTCTGTAACCTGAAAATCAGCAATTGCGGTTACAGGCTGTTGGAAGTAGTGGTTCTTCGTCCATTTGTTTGTCAGTCAACGCTGTTTTCCGAAAAGCAAAAAGCCACGGATAACCTGCGTATCTGTAGCTTTTAATGCTAAGTAGTGATTATTACTGATTTATTTTGGTGCGGAGTTGGTAAAACCACCTTCAACCAATAATTCCGTCCCATTGTCTTTCATTTTTTTTGAGTTTATGGATTAAAAACCATACATACCACCCGAAACGGAAATTTGCTCTCCTGTGATCCACGCTGCATCATCGGAAGCAAGAAATACGACAGCTTTCGCAATATCTTCAGGCTGACCTCTACGACCAAGCGGTGTATTGGCAATAAACATTTTTTCATACTCACTGCCAGCAGTGACGCCCGCACTGCGTGCACCTTCTGTTTCCGTAGCGCCCGGCAAAATAGAATTGATACGAACGTTTTTTGCACCCAGTTCTTTCGACAAAGCAATCGTTATAGCATCTAATGCCGCTTTAGTTGCAGAGTACAACGAGGCTGCCGGAAGCGGGTATTTACTTGCACCCGAACTGATATTGATGATATTGCCACCCTTATCGCCAAACGCTTTCAAAGAGGCCTGGATAGTAAGTACAGGACCCAAAACATTGACGTTGAAATGCTGATGAAAAGCGTCGACCGATGCCTGTTCAATAGGTAAATATTGCTGAAAGACCGCGTTGTTTACCAAAATATCCAACGTGCCGAAAGCCTTCTTTGTTGCTGCAAATAGCCTCATTACATCGGCTTCGTTCGATACATCGGCCTGTACCGCAATGGCGATGCCACCATTGTCGGTTATCTCCTTAACGACGCTATCCGCGCCTTCTTTGCTTGAGGCATAATTTACCACCACCTTCGCACCTTCTGCCGCGAAATGTTTCGCGATAGACGCACCTATTCCTTTTGAAGCACCTGTAACTACGGCGACTTTATTTTTTAATTTACCCACTATTTTTATTTTTTAAAAAGATATTATTTACTTAGCCAAATAGGTCATACCGCCATCAACAAGGAGTTCAGCACCAAGCATAAACGAAGAATCATCAGAGGCCAGGAAAACCGCTGTTTTACCAATGTCAGATGGTTGCCCAATCCTGCCTGTCGGCATTACACTTGCAAAGTGTGTTTTTACAGCTTCAATTTGTTCTGCGGGAACAAACTTTTCAAAAGCTGGTGTATCTGTTGTACCTGGTGTTATTACATTTGCTCTGATCTTTCTATCTAAAAGGTCGCTTGAAAATCCTTTTGCAAAATAGATCACAGCCGCTTTTGCAGCGCCATAAAGCGTAAAATTCGCATATGCCCGATGTGCTGCATTTGACCCGATAAGAATAATAGAACCACCGTCATTCATATAGGGCAGTGCTTTTTGAACGGTGAAGTAAACACTTTTCAGGTTCAGGTCTATTGCCTTGTCAAAGTCGGCTTCGCCAAGAGTTGCCACAGTTCCTACAGTTCCGGCGCCTGCATTGGCTACAATCACGTCTACTTTACCAAATTTTTCAGATGTTGCTGCAAACACTCTTTCCAGGTCGGTAAGGTTGGTTACGTCGGCATTTATGGCTATAAAATTATCTCCTAGTTGAGCCACAGCACTATCTAAAGTTTCCTGATTTCTGCCGACAATAGCTCCTACAGCACCTTCATTTTTAAATGCTTCAGCAATACCAAACCCGATACCGCTATTACCGCCTGTTATTACTACTACTTTGTTTTTTAATTTACTCATTTTTTTAATTTCTAAAATTATTATTTTACTTTGATAAGATTTAATGTTGGTAATGGTCCACCAGGGAATCGTTGCAATTTTCCGCCTTCATGCAGGCTGCCCAAATCAATTCCGGCAAATCCGATGCGATTAATAATGCCTGACACAACACCTTTTGCATCGTCATTATTTCCTGAATAGAAAATCACTCTGTTGCCACCACCAACGTGTGGATTTTCTGCTAATACATGTGCATATAAAGTATTAAAAGCTTTAACCACTTTTGCACCTTTTGCCCATTGGCTTACTACTTCGCTGGATGTTTTTGAGCCTGGTTCTGCCAATACAAATTCAGGTAGACTAGCATTGGTCACGTCTATCAGGATTTTGCCTTCTAATGAAATGGCAGATAGTGCTTCCTGTGCGTGCTCCCATCGCACTGCAAGAAATACCACATCAGCTTCAGCTGCTTCCTGAACCGAACCGCCAATAATGTTGCCGCCGATTTCTGTAACTTTTTCTTTAAGCGAATGGGCGCCACGGCTGTTGCTGATAACTACTTCGTAACCTGCTTCGGTTACGTGTTTTGCGATTGTTGTGCCGATAGATCCGGCACCTATAATTCCTATTTTCATTTCTAAATTTTAATTGTTAAACTATTTATATTACTTTTGTATCGCAAAGATACTATTAATAGTATCTATTTGTAACTATTATAATGTAATTCTGGTTACTATTAGGTAACTACTAATTTTAAAAATATGAGAGACGATAAATTTTGCAATTCAAATTGCCCATTTACAAGAGCTATTGGTACTATTGGTAATAAATGGAAACCGATAATTATAAATGTAATTAGCACCCGTACCATTCGTTTTGGTCAGTTAGATGCCATAGTACCACACATTTCAAGGAAAGTACTAACCGAACAGTTAAAAGAGTTGGAACAAGATGGATTATTAGAAAGATTAGCTTATAAGGAATTACCACCAAGGGTAGAATATAAGTTGTCGGAAAAGGGATTAGCATTTCTGCCTATACTAGAAGCAATTAAAGAATGGCAAGGTAAGTTTGAGATAATGTCAACTGTGAATAGTAACTAATTTGAGGTTGTGGGTGGATTTTTTCATTTTTTTCTGTGTCGAAAGTTGTCGGGTTGAATGGCATCGTCCTACCATTGCTGCCAACGTTTCGCGAATAGGCGCAGTTGCGGCTAATGGAATTTTTTTCTTTCCATTACTTCGAAACGAGCTAAGAAATAAACTTTCACCTGCTACATAAATATCGAATTGCTTCCTTGTTGACTGCAGTGCTATTGACGTTTAAACCATTTATTAATTAGGTATATAATTATTAATGACATAACAACAACTATTATATTACCGATGAGCGTTGTGTTTATTAAACAATAGATTACTAAATACAAGATGCCGATTGCAAATGAAAGCGAGACAATATATTGTAAAGTAAGAATTACGAATCCAATTAATCTTCGCAAAGGATTATAATTGGAGAATTTTCTGTAGAAAATAATTTCGTCCTGTATTTTGGAGATTTGGAGATATAAATCTTCGTCGATTTTTGTAATAGTCGCTAATAATAAATATTCGTCAGTTTTTGGTTCTATAGATATTTTTAAAATCGATCCATACATTTCTTTGTTTAAATATCCGGCACGACCATCTTTTAATAGAATTTCTTGAATTTGATTTTTGTAATCTTTACTATCTTCTTCACTGGGAAAGTATGCAATAAAATTCAGCCTTGCTTTTAACTCTGTCAATATCTCAATTCTTTTATCAGTATATTTCTGAAATGTTGCTTTCGAGTCAGCAATTGGATTCTCAATAAGACTTTTTAATAACCATGATAATAGTGCAATTAATGTTGTTGCACAAAAAATTACTAGATCAGGATTTGCTTGTTTTATTATTGTTATTATATCCATTTATAATTTGTTTTGGAGCTGAACCATGAAGAAAAGTTACGTCTAATTTCTTTAAAAAAACTACCATCTTTCGAGTAATCTGCTATAGCATTCTCGTTTCGTAAAATAACAAATGTTGTTTCTGGATTTCCGAGCACCGCAAACCTTTCCTTATTATCATTAGTCGTTCCTGTTTTTAGAAATGCATTATCAATATTAAGGTTCAGTTTTTCGCGAAATATTCTGTTCAAAACTTTCAGGCATTCAATCTTGGAATCGGTTAAACTCTGTTTTGAAAAAAAAGCTGAATATGCTAAACCCAGTTCATATATAGAAATACCATTTTTAGTTGCACCAAGAATACTAGAAGGAAAAAAATTTGACTGTTGACAATTAAACAATTGAGACAAAAAAGTTAAAGTTTCTTGAACTCCAATTTTTGAGACAGCATTAATAAAGGCATTATTGTTTGAGTAGAATAATGCCTCCTGCAAATTGAGTATAGTTTTATAATATCCAACTTCTCTTACTTCCCATTCCAAGGTGTTTTTGAATGCAGAAAATTTTTCATTTTCATTGATTCCATTTTCTCGTAGGTAGCAATATAAAAATGGTTTTAATGTCGACCCAACATTTGATTTGGAAATGAATGGGTAATCCGTTCCATAGCTACTTCCGAAAGCAATGACTTCACTTTTTTTAAACGCGATTACAGAAACAGGGTATTTGGAATTCGCAATATAGTTGTTTACAAATTTCTGTGTTTTAATATCAATGGTCGAAAGTAACTTTTTTTCTTTTTCATTGATTCGATTAATAATAAATGGCGTTACCGCATTTCTTAAAACGTTAAGCTTATTGTCTTTGGGCTTAATGGTTGAATTTATATTTTTGCTATGCTGATTTTTAGAAATTAGCTTTTTGTCAAGAAGCCCTTTGCTTAAAAAATTATATCTTTTTTTACTTTGGGTAAGATTATTTATGTAATAATTCGGTCCACGTAAAATAGTTAACAAAAAAAGCCATTCCTGATGTGATAAAGCTTTTAATTCTTTTTCAAAATAATAAAGTCCGGCTGACCTAAACCCTCGCAAATTTTTTCCAAAATAAACATTTTCAAAATAAAGATTTAAGATATCGTCTTTTGTACATTGTTTTTCTAATTCTAAAGCTTTTAGAGTTTCACGTATTTTTCGTAAAAAAGTTTTCTCATTGTTTTTAAGAATATTCCTTGCTAATTGTTGAGTGATTGTACTACCGCCTTGAGTTAATTTACCAGCCTTAATATTTTCAAAGATTGCGCGAAGTATTGATTTGTAATCAATCCCGTGATGATTTAAAAAACGGTGGTCTTCAATTTGTATCAGGTAATTTTTTATGCTATCGGGATAATAACCGGAACTTGCTTTACATTCATAATCTTCAGAAATTACACCGTAAGGAAATTCTAATCCGTTATCGTTATAATAAACTACATATCCTTTGTAATCTTTCATATGGTTATGATATACGTTGTAGCCAACGTTTCGCAGTTTGGCATGATTTGCGGATATAATTACTTGCATCCTAACCTCGTAAAACTATACAATTCCCCCAACATACCACCAAAACATAAAATTAATTTCTACAACCACCCCAAAACCCCCAACATATTCCCAACATCCCTACCCAAAACAACTTCCCCACGCTCCACAACGCCAAACCCCACAAACAAAATCCCAACCAAAACCCCGGCACCCTCAGGAACCACCGCCTCCAAAACCTTCGTGTCCACCGCATCACCCTTACCCACAAACACCATCTCGCCCACACCCACCACACATTCCATAGCATCCAAATCAATACGCAGCAACACCAGCTGTAGTCCCACCGCATCAGCATCCTTCGGGAAAGCAAACCGCCGCGCATCCACCTTGAGTTCGAGCAGCCCGTGCTCCAGGTCAACCCGGTAATTCTCAAACACCGACAACCCAAAACCGCGCTTGCGGTTAAAAGAAAACCCATTGAATAACTTCTTGCCACTATCCGTCAACATCCCTTTGCCCACCGTCTTGTCGCCTTTGGGCGAATCCGCATCGCATTCTTTCACCGCCGTGAGCCATTTCTGGATGTGGTTGTACACATACGGGTCAGGTAGTAGCTTGAGGTAAAAGTCCAGCGTGCGCTTCAGCAGCGACGACAGTTTCGCGCAGCGCCCAAACTCGGTACTCAGCTGCCGCGTCTTCTCATAACGGGCTTCCGTCTTCACACGCTCGCCGTTAAAACCGCCATGCGTCTGGATGACATTGCCGAAAGGTGTCTTGCGCCCCTGCACCCCGGCAAGCGATCCGACAAACGGGAATATTCCTGTAATTTTAGCCATAATCGTAAATTCTAAGGTAGGTATTGCTTCTTTTTCGGGAAAACCGTATCTTTACTTTACAGTCATGAAAGCGACGTGAAGTTCTTTCCCAAAACCAAAGTACAAAAAAAATACGTTCCCAGACAAGTATTTTTTCACCCAATTTCCCCCGCACCCATACCGTAGCCAAAGCGTAGCCATACCGCACCCATACCGTGTTTACTTAAGGGCAACGTCAGGGTATCCCCGTGTATACGCCAGTATAACGGTAGGGATTATTTACGGTAACAACAGTACACACTAACCGCACCCACATCCACATCCCAGCCCCAACTAACCCCGCCCAACCCTACACCCATTCGGCCTCACATCCCTTCATGCGCGCCTGTGCACAGCTTCCCACACCACACCTGTCAAACCTTCGTGCTTTCTCTGGGCATCCTTCGCGTATCTTCGCGCAACCAAACACACTAACCACATCAAATCACCATGTTTTCGTTTAACGGCGCTTGGGTTTTGTTCCAATTTTGTCGAGGTACTTTTCCCTAAAATCCATTTCCACAAACCCAACCCAACCAAAGTCTTAAGCACGCGCGCTCAATAAAAAAATCCCAAACTCTTATCGAATTTGGGATTTCCCATAACTAACAAAATCTTCTTAGTTCTTAACCAATTTTAAAGTCTTCGCCAGATTCCCCGAATAAGCCTTTACAAAATAAGTTCCCGAAGGTAAAGCCGAAACATCGATCTTACCAGTGTTGGAATTAAGCGATTTTGCAAGCACTTCCTGTCCCAACATATTAATGAAACTCACTTTATCAATGGACTGCGAATAGCCTACAGTGATAAAATCTGAACTCGGATTTGGATATAAGCTAAAGGCAGTGTCATCAAAAGCGACATTGCCCAAGGTAACAGAAACCGTTACCGGAAACGGCGTGCTTATACAGCCCAGTGCCGAACTGCTAACGGCATAGTACGTAGCACTATTAACCAAAGCGGTTGTTGCCGAAAGCGGGTTGTTTTGTCCGGCAGCATCCGCAGCGGATGCGTACCAAACAACCGTTGACGGACTTACAATAATATCCGCAATGGTGGCACCCACAACCAATGTCTGGGTCGATTGTCCGGTTATAGGCACAGCATTTTCTATCGTTAAGTTTAACGTAGTAGTATGGTCGCAACCTAATGCGTTGGTAGAGACTTGCGTATACGTTCCGCTGCTTGTATAGGTCGTTCCGTTCAGCGTATAACTGTCGCAAGCCTCTGCCGCAAGTGTTGAAGCGGTTGGCTGGTTGACCGTGATGGTCATTGTTGTCACGCTTGCATGCGCACCCGCTGCAGGAGTAAAGGTATACTCGGTTGTCGCCGTATTGCTGATTGCCGGTGCCCATGTGCCTGTCACGGCGTTGTTTGAAGTAGTTGGCAAATCTGCCAGGGTTTGTCCGGAACAGATTGGTGCAATTGGAGTGAATTCTGGTGCAACCAATGGCGTCATCGAGATATTCCCGAATTTCAACACAATTGCATTTTCCTGGTTGTGGCCTGAAATATAGATCGAACTGTAATCTGCAGAGGCAGACATTTCCGTAAGTTCGTTATGGTTTGCTGTGGTATTCGGGTGTGCGATGTCGTGCAATACATAACCGTTGGTACCGAATGTCGCGTCTAGCGTCCCGTCTGGCAGGTATCTCGCGAGGATCAGCGCCGTATAATCTACGAGTGCGTTGGTTTTTGCAGTCATACCCGCCAATAGGATTTTACCGTCAGGCTGGATCATGATCTTGCGGAAATCGGCTTGGGTCGTCGCGTCAATAGTCAGTGAAACGGTGAGTACGCTGGAATTTCCGAAAGAATTGACCTGTTGGCCTGAAGCGTTGAATTTCTGGATCACGTTCACAGGGGTAGCCACAGAACCAATATACATCTGTCCGCCCAAAAGGTAAATATTGTCATCCTGGTCGATCCCGATGTCCGATTTGGCAGCACCATAACTTTGGTAATTTTGTTGTACTTTAATAGGCTGTGCATTGTTTATCGATGAGATGAGAGCGAAAGTGGCCTTGTAGTAAGAAGTTTGTGTAGATGTAGATTCGTGAAACGCTGAAACTCCGGAAATAATCACCGAGCCGGTCGACTTTAAATCGATGTCGCTTAGGTATTCGTCGGTAGGGTAGCCAATCGACGTATACCCGATATTGATACCCAGATTGTTAGCAAAGTTGTTGAAGTTGCTGTCCACTGTCCCGTCGGCATTGAATCTCTTTGCGTAAAAGTCGTCATATGACCCGAAAGCCGTATCGCTGCTTCCGGCAATATAAAGCCTATTGTCGGCTAATGCTTTTGAAACAACATGTGCCTGGATGTCGTCACCCAGATCGATGGTCAGATAACCTGCACCTGCGGTTCCGAGTGTCGCATCAACAGTACCGTCAAAATTATAACGACCCATGGTATAGATGTCGTAAAGCGCCTTGGTAATCAACGTGATTTGGTTATTCGCTACCGTAAAGCTGTCATAGTATATGCCCGGCTGTACGACGGTAATCGCACCCGCTACGCCAAAAGTAGTGTCAGGCGTTCCGTTGGCATTGAGACGACGAAATTTATTGCTCTGCAGGTAAATGATTTTTCCATCTGCCTGTAACGACGATTTGCCAAACGAGGCACCGTTTACTATTACATAACCGTTCGTGCCAAAAGAGGTGTCCAAAACCCCGTCTTGCGCGAAGAGGAACGTAGAACACAACATAAAAAATGCCATTGTAATTTTTTTCATTTTTATCAACTTTAAAATTTCCCTACTCGTTTAGCTTTTCGGTTCCGCTTCGTTTGTATGGTTTCTGAACTCCAATTCGTATTTATAAAGGATCCCGAAATTTTCGAACACAAACATAAAATATTCAGCATTATAAAAACATTTAGCCCTATTTATTTATTAACAGGATTTTTTTTATGTTTTGTGTCTTTCGGATGCAATCACGATGCAATAATAAACCAAACCAAAGTGACAATTTTGGACAATGTACATCCGTCCGCTTTTGGCGGATATTCGCTTAAGTCTCTGGGAAATTCGTAAAACGTGAAAAGCAATTTTTAAAGATTTTCGAGCAAAACCAGGAACTCTTCTTTCTTGCGGACGGAAAGCGGGATGGTTAGCTTGTTCTTCATCACGACCTTGTTGCCGCCATCGGCTTTGATGAAATGGTCAAAGTAGGCCATATTGATCAGATGCGACTGGTGCGTCCTGAAAAAGTTATACGGCGTAAGCAGCGTTTCGTACTCCTTGAGGTTGGTGGAAACGACCAGTTTCGGCGCATTGATGAAGTTGAAGGTCGTATAATTTTTATCCGATTCGCAGTTGACCACATCTTGTATGTTTACCGAATAGATTTTATCGGCGGTCTTCAGGATCAGTTTCTGCAGGTTTTTAGGGCGTTCCAGATTGGCAAACAGGTTGTTGAGTTTCATGTCAACGACTTCATTTCCCAAAGACGCTTCTGCCTTTTTCACGGCCTCAACCAAATCGTTTGCGTTTAGTGGTTTTAGCAGATAATCAATCGCGGAAAACCGGAAAGCCCTGATCGCAAAATCCTCATAACCCGTAATAAAGATTACTTTGAACTGAATCGGCTTTAGCTTTTGAAGTAAGTCGAAACCGGTACCGTCGGGCATTTCAACATCCAGAAAAACAATGTCGGGCGACAATTGCTGGATGAGTTTTACCCCTGACTCAACCGAATCGGCCTGCCCAATAATCGAGATATTCAGGCAGTTGGCCTTGATTATGGCAATGTTCTTTTTCCTGATCGTCTCAATATCATCAATGACAACGGCTCGAAGCATAATTATTTAGTTTTCGTAAATATAAGGTATTTCAAAAACAACTTTTGCACCTGTGATCGTATTGTCGGCTCCCAGTATGTTATCGGTCTGCACAACAAAGTTGAGGTTTTTGGTGTAATACACCAGACGTTCTTTCGTAATGGTCATCGCCAACGATTTGTGGCCGTTTGCTTTCTTATGGGCATCGAAACCTTTGCCATTGTCGGAAACCTCAAAAAACAACTTGCTTTCTTTCAGGTAAAAACCAATATGAACCAAACCATGTTCTGTTGTATTGCTGAGCCCGTGTTTGATCGCATTCTCTATAAACGGCTGTGTCAGCATGGGCGGTAAGAAAATCGTATCGCTGTCAATGCTTTCTTCAACGGTGATATCGAAATCGAATTTGTTGTTGTAGAGCAGTTGTTGGATGGCGAGGTAGTTTTTGGTCATTTCGATTTCTTCTGTCAACGAGATGTAATTTTCGTTGGAGTTCTCGAGGATCTGTCGCGTCAGGATCGAGAATTTGTTGAGGTAGTTTACTGCCGCATCGTTTTGTTTGTCATCAATCAATCCCTGGATATTTTCAATCGAATTGAAGATAAAGTGCGGATTCATCTGCGTGATGAGGAGTTTTTGTTTAATCTGGTCTTTCTCTAACAAGTTAATGGCTTGTTTTTGTTTGCTGTTGCGGTAATAGAAATAACCGCCCAGCAGGATCAGCAGCAGCGCAGCGGAAAGGAGTATGAGCATATTATTTTTAGCCGCATTCGCTTTTTCGTTCGTCAGTTTGTAATTCAATTCCTTTTTCTCGAAATTGTACTTGAGCTGCTGTTGCGCCAAGATATTCTTTGCAGTTTCGGTTTTGCTCGAATCAGCTAGCTGGTCGTGGAATTCGTGCATTTCAAGCGCCTTTTCAAAATTGTTATTGGCTTTGCTGACTTTGAACAATAATTCGGAAGCCTGTGTCTGCAGTTCCAGGTTTTTCACCTTCCTGCTGAGTGCCAGCCCATCGGTCAGATACCTGTCGGCTTTGGCAAACTCTTTTTTCATATAGAACAATTCGCCCAGTTTCACGTTAGCGTTGGCAACAGCCAGTTCCGGGATGTCACCGGCAAGTGCTTCCCTGAGCAGTGCTTCTGCAGCATCATATTTTGATTCCTTCATTTCCACGCGCGCCAGTTTGCTCAAAACGATGCTGACAAACAGGCCATGCTTTATTTTTTTGAACAAGGAAAGCGATTTATTGAAATGGATCCTTGCTTCGGCATAATTCGACATTTCAAAATAGGAAGTTCCGCAATTTGCATACGCCGATGCTTTTCTGTTTTCATCTTCGGCAGTTAGTTCTGTTTTACGGTCGAAATAATCAATCACTTTTTTGTTATAGGCGATTGATTCTTCATGCCGTCCCTGGTCTGAATAAATGGTCGCAAGACTGGATTGTACGTAAACGATTCCGTCGGCATATTCTGCCGGCTCTTTTTCGTAGAACCTGAGCGCAGCAAACATCGACGAGATTGCTTTTTCATATTCATTGATTTTGGAAAGAAATGCGCCTTTGCCCACCAAAACGTAATTCATTTCGTTGTAGGCTTCCGCATATTTGAAAAAGACAATAGACTTGTCATAAAATGCCAGTGCTTTAACGACATCTCTTTTGTTGCTGTATTCATTGCCTAGATTGTTGTAATAGGCACCCAGAAACATGGCAAACCTTTTCTGTAGCACTGCGGACTGATTCCCTCTGTAATTTTTAAGCGCCAGTTTCCCCATCAAATCGTTCAGATAAATAAATTTTGGGTCATCCTGGTTGTAAAGCGCGACTTCGGATGCCAAAGCAACCAATTTAGTCGTGTCATGCAATTTCGGATTTTGCAATACCATTTTTAAGGAATCGACAGTTTTATCCTGGGCATAAGAATTCAGATAAATTAGAAGCACAAAGATTAAGGCGGCTGCTTTGCTTATTTTAAACATTAAAAACGGCTGTTTTAGGAATTTGAAATCAAAAGTAAGTAATTAAAAAAGATTTTTTTTGAACAAAACATTAAAAACAATCGTGTCTGGGATGTCTCTTCGTCCATTCGGGATTATTCAAAACCGATTTTTGCCGACCAAGCC
Organism: Flavobacterium sp.; assembly: GCA_035317805.1. GTDB lineage: Bacteria > Bacteroidota > Bacteroidia > Flavobacteriales > Flavobacteriaceae > Flavobacterium. The sequence goes on from DATHGE010000356.1 coordinate 16,657, forward strand.
AATCACGCGATAATTCCCCCCAAAACCCTCCGCAAAACCAAAGAATTACTTATTTTTGTCCAGCATCTAAAAGCAAAGACCCGTTTTGAGTTTATACAAAAACCTTTTCAAGCAAACCGCTATTTACGGACTCGCAACGGTAGTCCCGCGAATGATGAGTTTCTTCCTCGTGCCACTATACACGGCCTTGCTTCCAAAAGAAGAATACGGCAGGGTCACCATCATTTTTTCCTACATGATCTTCTTCAACGTAATCCTCGCCTACGGCATGGAAACCGCGTTCTTCCGGTTCTACAACAAAGAACCCGATAAGAAAAACGTCATAGAGACCTCGATGATTTCCATTTTCTGGAGCTCGCTTGTCTTCCTCATGGTCGCACTCCTGTTCCGGAATTACCTCGCCGATTTTACCGGGATCAATGTGCAATATGTCACCTATGCGATATGGATTCTCGTCCTCGATGCACTGGTCATCATCCCATTCTCAAAACTGCGCGCCAAACAACGGCCGTATTACTATGCCATAGTCAAGATCGGAAACGTCACCGTAAACCTCATGCTCAACATCTTCTTCCTGATCGTGCTGCCCAAACTGGCCACGCCAAATCCCGACGATTTCTTCAGCCTGATGTATTTCGAGCATTTCCAGATCGGCTATATCTTCATCTCACTGATTCTCTCCAGTTTTGTGACGTTTATTGTGCTTTCGCCAGACTACCTCAAGGTCAGATGGCATTTCGATTACGAACTCTGGAAACGCATGATGAAATACGGCCTGCCCATATTGGTCGCCGGAATCGCATTCGCCATCAACGAACAGTTCGACAAGATCCTGCTCGGTAATTTATTGCCCGCCAATATCGCCGATTCCGAAGTGGGCGTCTATTCCGCCTGCTACAAGCTCGGCCTGTTTATGGTATTGTTCCGAACCGCCTATACCTTAGGCATCGAACCGTTCTTTTTTAGCCATGCGGCAAACGATAATGCCAAGCAGACGTATGCCACCGTAACCAAATATTTTGTGATCTTCGGCTCGTTCATCATGCTCGGCGTCATTGTCTTCGCCGATGTGCTCAAGTCTGTCATGATCCGCGACACGTCCTATTGGGAAGCGATGAAAGTGGTGCCGCTGATTATCCTGGCCAACTTCTTCCTCGGCATCTATACCAACCTTTCCGTGTGGTACAAACTCATCGACAAGACGCATATTGGCGCCTGGATTTCAATTGTCGGCGCCATCGTCACATTGGCACTTAACTTCTTACTGATCCCAAAATACAGCTATATGGGTTCGGCCATCGCTACGATTGCGGCCTACGGAAGCATGATGTTGATCTCGTATGTCTTGGGCAGCAAGCAATACCCAATTCCGTACGATATGAAAAAGATCGGCAGCTACCTCGGACTTTCCATCGCATTCTCGGCCGCCTCATTTTACTATTTCCGCGAGAACTATTTCGTCGGCATCGCATTATTGCTCGCATTTTTATATTTCATTTACCATAACGAAAAAGAAACCCTCGAAAGAATATTGAAACGAAAACCAAGAACTGATTTATAATCCCGCCATTGCGAGGAACGAAGCAATCAGGAGCTGCTTCCTGCTGTCCGCTTTATCTTTTGTCCTGCGGAACAAAAGGATGCCGCTTCCATCAGGGCTAGGCCACGGATATGTCCCAATAACTGTCATCCCGAGCGCAGTCGAGGGACGCGTCCAATAACAAAACCTGTTTACACATGACCATCAAAATTCATCATTCATCATTCAAACACTTCAGCATTTTATATTTTTGAACAACGAATGATGAACAACGAACAACGAATTTTGAAATAAAAAACAACAACACATGACCATCAAAATCATCAACAAGTCCCAACACGCGCTTCCCAATTACGAATCATCGGCATCCGCCGGAATGGATCTGCGTGCGAATCTTTCAGAGCCTGTAACCTTAAATCCGCTCGAACGCGCCATCATCAAAACCGGCCTGTTCATCGAACTGCCGATCGGATACGAAGCACAAGTGCGCCCAAGAAGCGGACTCGCAGCCAAGAAAGGCATCACCGTCCTCAATTCCCCCGGAACCGTCGACGCCGATTACCGGGGCGAAATAGGAGTCATTTTAGTAAATTTATCCAATGAAGCTTTCGTCATCGAAAACGGCGAACGCATCGCCCAGCTTATCATCGCCCAACACGAACGCGCCGAATGGATCGACGTGCAGGAGTTGTCTGAAACGGCAAGAGGCGATGGCGGGTTCGGAAGTACGGGTGTTAAATAAATTGTAGAAAACAAATTAAAAACTTTGCTGACTTTGCAAAAAACTTCGTGAACTTTGCGGACACGAGGCCAAAGGCCGAATTGACGAAGTAAAAAGAAAAACTATGAAAATAATCGTACCCATGGCCGGACGTGGTTCCCGCCTGAGACCACATACCTTAACGGTTCCAAAACCACTGATCCCCATTGCAGGCAAACCGATCGTTCACCGTCTGGTGGAAGACATCGCCGGCGTCATCAACCAGGATATCGAGGAGATCGCGTTCATCATCCACAAGGATTTCGGTCCGCAGGTAGAAAAAGAACTGATTGCGATCGCAGAAAAATTGGGGTCAAAAGGGACGATATACTATCAGGAACAGCCATTGGGAACGGCACACGCCATCATGTCGGCCAAAGAGTCGATGACAGGCCCGATTGTCGTGGCTTATGCAGATACCTTATTCCGTGCCGATTTTACCTTAGACACTTCCGCAGACAGCGTAATCTGGGTGAAACAGGTGGAAGACCCGAGCGCTTTTGGTGTAGTTAAATTGAACGGGGACAACCAGATCGTCGATTTCGTCGAAAAGCCGAAGGAATTTGTATCGGACCTTGCGATTATCGGCATCTATTATTTCAAATCGGGTGAAACTTTACGCGCCGAATTGCAATATTTACTCGATAATAATGTTGTTAAAGGTGGCGAATACCAATTGACCGACGGTTTGGAGAACATGAAAGTGAAAGGCTTCAGGTTCGTTCCCGGAAAAGTGGACGAATGGATGGATTGCGGAAACAAGAACGTCACGGTGGAAACCAATTCGAGATTGCTCGGGTTTCTGCACGCAGACGGTGAAAATCTTGTACATGAGAATGTGAAGATTGAGAATTCGACCATCATTCCGCCGTGTTTTATCGGCGAAGACGTGATCCTGATCAATACCACCGTTGGCCCGAACGTGTCTTTGGGAAAGGCATGCCACATCACCGACAGTACAATTAAAAATAGCCTCGTGCAGACCCACTCGCATATCAGGAACGCCAACCTCGACAACGCGATGATTGGAAGCCATGCGACTTTCGACGGCAATTTCAAAAGCATCAGCATTGGCGATTATTCGGTGTTGGAATAAATTCGAAAAACAATGAAAAAGATAGCCTTATATTTCATTTTAGCCGCACTATTTTGTGTTCCCGCTTCGCTTTGGGCGCAAACGGAACCCGACGATATTGCGCTCAACAATGATGCTTTCCAGGATTCCTTTTATGAATCTTTGAAACAGAAAGGCATTGAAAATTACGACAAGGCCATCACGGCGCTCGAGAAATGCCAGAAGTTAGAGCCCAATAATGCGACGGTTTATTTCGAGCTCGGGAAAAACTACCTGGCGCAGAAAGACTACAAGAAAGCCTACGATTCGTTTGAGCATGCCACGCAGATCGACCCGAAAAACAAATGGTTTTGGGTCGGAATGTACGATGTTTGCTATGAAACCCGCGACTGGGAACAGGCAATCGTCATTGTCACAAAACTCATAGAATTCAAGAAAGATTATAAGGAAGACCTGGTTTCGCTGTACATGAACACACAACAGTTCGACAAGGCGCTCGCGCTGATCAACGACCTCAATGACAACGTCGGCAAAACCGATATGCGCGACAATTATAAGATGCAGATTCTGAAGGATTCCAAATATCAAGGCACGGAAAAGGACAATCTGATTGCGCAGATCAGGAAATACCCTAAGGAAGAATCGAATTACATTTCACTGATTTATCTGTATTCGGAAGCCGGGCAGGAAGACAAGGCCGAAGAAGTTTCCAAACAACTCGAAAAGGAAGTCCCGGCTTCTGATTTCGCACAAATAAGCCTGTTCAAAGCCTACGTCAATAAAAACGATGGGACGAATGCGGTGAAAGCAATGAATATCGCGTTGAGCAGCGATAAGATCGACAACAAGATCAAGCAGCGGATGATCAATGAATTCCTGATTTTCATCAAAGACAAGCCACAGTTTGAAGCCGATCTGGAACGCGCGGTTTCTTATGTGAAAAACGACAGCGAAGTGCAGACGGCCAAGGAAATCGGGAAGTTTTACCACAACAAGCAAAACTGGGACGCGGCCATAAAGTACTATAACATTTATCTGAAAGACCATCCGGACGATTTTGAAACGATTGTGCTTTTGCTTGACGCGCAATCCGGGAAATCCGATTTTACGGGAATGGCCCAAAAGGCAGAAGTAATGATCGAATTGTATCCATTGCAGCCGCAGTTTTATTACTACGCCGGATTGGCCAACAACCAGACGAAGAATTACAAAAAGGCAAAGGATTTCCTCGAAATGGGACTCGATTATGTGGTCGACAATCCGCAGATGGAAATCAATTTCAACATCCAGCTAGGCGAAGCCTACAGCGGTTTGGGCGACGTAAAGAAAAAGGAACAGTATTTTACCAAAGCGGATGCGTTGCTAAAGAAAATGAAGAAATGAAAAAATATATAGGATTGGTTTTACTGGTGTTTATCGTTTCGTGTAAATCGGCCAAAACAGCCGTTACCGAAGGAAGCGCCAACGTTGATAAAAAAATGCCGTTGGAGAAAATCATCCGGAACCATTATGCAAACAACCGTAATTTTGTCACGGCCTACATCAAGGCAAGCGTGAAATATAGGGATGAAAATAATACGCAGAATGTCACGACTGAAATCAGGATCAAGAAGAACGAGATGATTCTCGTGAGTATCCGGTTACTCGGGATTACGATGGCCAAAGCGCTGATTACGCCCACAGAAGTCAAATATTACGAGAAGATCAACGGAAAATATTTCGAAGGCAATTATGCGGCGTTGGGTCAGTTTGTAGGGACGGACCTTGATTTTGAGAAAGTGCAGAATCTATTGATCGGACAGGCTTTGGACGATTTGAAAACAGGCGAGTACAAAACTTCCATTGAAGGAAACCTGTACAAATTGCAGAATATGCCGGCGGGAAATACGACCAAGGAATATTTCTTCGAATCGATGAAATTCCTGCTTCGGAAACAGACTATTTCCCAAGCACAGCAACAACGCACCATGCAGGTTGTGTATCCGGATTATATGCAGAATAACGGCGTCGAGTTGCCGACAGGTTTGGTGATAGATGCCGACCAGAAGAAAGGGAAAACCAACATCAATATCACGTACAATTCGGTCACTTTTAATGAGGCAATGACTTTTCCTTATAGTGTTCCTGAAGGCTACGAACGCATTTTTATTAATTAGATTTGTACAAACATCCGAATATGTCAAAATATATCCTAAGCCTGATCTTTATCTGTACGGCATCACTTCTGTGGAGCCAGCCTACGCAGGAAAAACTCGAAAAGAAGAAAGCGCAAATCCTGAAAGAAATCCAGGAAAAGGAAATCCAGCTCCAGGAAGTCAAATCGAAGGAAAAATCGGTTACGACACTGTTGCAACTGCAGAAGGAAAAAATCTCGCTTAAGGAAAAACTCATCAACACGACAGAGAAGCAGACCAAAGTGCTCAATAATGACATCTATATCAATCAGGTCGGCATCAACAGGCTCAAAAAAGAACTGGGCATTTTAAAGGAAGATTATGCCGAAATGATTGTGAAATCGTATAAAAGCCGTTCCGAAAGAAGCCGCGTGATGTTTTTGCTGTCTTCGCAGAATTTCCTTCAGGCCTATAAACGCGCGCAATACATGAAGCAGTATGCGAGTTACCGGAAGATGCAAGGTGAGGAAATCCAACAGAAATCGAAGGAATTGGAGAACACCACCGAGAAGATCGTCGTGCAGAAAGAGGAAAAGCAAAAACTCCTCAAGGAAAACGAAAAGGAAAAAGTCGTGTTAGAGAAAGAGAAGCAGGAGCAGGAAGAGATTGCCAAAACGATCAAGAAATCCAAAAACCAGATTGCCGCCGAAATCAGGAAAAAACAACAGGAAAGCAAACAGATCGACAAGCAGATCGATAAGATTATCCGCGATGCGATTGCGGCTGCGAACAAGAAAACGGCCGCCGCAACCAAAAAGGCCAATCCGAAAACGGTAACCGCCGAGAAAACCCGCGAAACCGAAACGGCAACCAAGATCGTCCTGACGGCAGAAGGCAAAATCGTGGCCGATAATTTCCGTGCCAACAAAGGCAAATTGCCATGGCCGGTGGAAAAAGGGTTCGTGTCGCTCGGTTATGGCGACCAGCCGCACCCGGTTTATAAATCGCTTATCGTGCACAATTCCGGAATCGAGATCACCACTGACGAAGGTGCCAATGCACGTGCGGTTTTTGGAGGTGAAGTGATTAAGGTAATGGTGCTTTCGCCGGTGAATAAAGCGGTGATGATCCAACACGGGGATTATTTCACGGTGTATCAGAATCTCAACAGCGTGAGCGTGAGCAAAGGCGACAAGGTTTCCATCAAGCAAAATATCGGCAGGATCAGGACGAGCGGCGATACCGGGAAAACAATCCTTAAGTTTACGATTTCACAAAATACGACGTATAACAATCCGGCTACATGGTTGTTTAATATGTAATACAAAAAAGAATGCCACAAATTCACGAAATATAAATTCGTGAATTTGTGGCATTTATATTAAAATTGCTGCTTAAAAAAACAACGCTTTCAGTTCAGTCGCCTCTGAAGGTTTCATTTTTCCGGCGAGTACCAAACTCAATTGTTTTCTCCTTAAAGCGGCATCGAAACGTTCTTTCTCCAATTCCGTTTCCGGAATAATCGGCGGCACGTTTACTGGCCTTCCCATATCATCCACAGCTACAAATGTATAGATCGCCTCATTGGCTTTGGAGCGTACGCCAGATTCACGGTCTTCAATCCAAACATCAATAAAGATTTCCATCGACGTGTTGAAGCTTCTCGAGACTTTGGCCTCAATAGTCACCACGCTTCCCAAGGCAATCGAACGGTTGAAAGCGACATGGTTTACGGATGCCGTAACGGTAATCCGGCGCGAATGCCTTCTTGCGGCAATACTCGCAGCCCTGTCCATACGGGCCAGCAATTCGCCGCCAAAAAGATTGTTGAGTGGGTTGGTTTCGCTGGGCAAAACCAGGTCGGTTAAAATCGTCAGGGATTCGGAAGGGAATTTCGGGTGCATTGTTTTTTTACAAAGGTAATTACAGTCCGCAAAAAATTAACACACCCAGCTGTTTTTTTTCAGTGCGGTGCCTATTCAATTTCCGATAAACGGGAGGATTATAATTCCTTAACGAGAATCCACGCATCTTTATTAGTCGACTTGTGAATTTGCTTCATGGCTTGCTGTGCTTCGGAATAAGAAGCATAGCTTCCGTAGAAAACGGGGAAATTTTTGTGTCTGTTCGGACCGGTCCTGCGCGCCTTGAATCCGGCAGCGATCAGTTCGTCGTACATTTTCTTCGCATTTTCCTCATTCCTGAAAAAACCGGCAACGATATGGTAATCGAGTTTTTCCTCTTTGACAGTCAGCGTTACGGAAGGCATCGGGTTTTCAATCATGAAAGTCGCTTCCTGGATTTTATCCTGAACCTGTTTCTGCACTGCGGTTTCCACGAGTAAAGTCTGCTCAGCCACATGATTCTGGTTTACTTTAAAACCAATCGTTCCTGCGGCGGTAAGGGCTAAGACGAAAATCGCGGCGTATTTCAGATAAGGACGTGCTTTTCTTTTTTCGGGTGTGAAGGCAATCGGCGCCGTTTCTTCGAGGACTTCAACTTCCTGTTTGTAGACTTCGCGTTTTACGGCAGGGGAAACAAAAGAATTGAGTCCGAATGACTCCTTAAGGTAATTGATGTTTTCCGAAGGCGTAAAAACGAGGTTTTTTTCTGAATTCAGGTACAATTCGCCCACATTTTTCAAAGTGAACCGTTCATTCACTTCGAGAATGCTTTTCCAGATCACCACTTCACTTTCAATCGATCCGACGGCATTTTCATAAGATGTCTTTTCAAACAAGGCGATATGGTTGGCCAATAATCCGTCGTTGTTTTTCAGGTGCGAATTGAACGAGATTAATTTTTTCGGAGGATAAAAAGAATGCGTATTTTCGTGCAGGTGCGCCGACTGGATTTCGGTCAGGAAAGCGCCGAATCCGGGAACGGTGACACACTGGTGTCTGTATAAAAGCTGTGAAATGTATTGTTCGATCTTCATAGAAACAAAGTTATACAATGTGTTAAGGAATCAAAATTTTATTCACAATTTTTATTAACAATCCCGCGAAAAATTTATACTTTTCAGGTTCAATGATTTACTATGAGCCACGAAGAATTATTTTATCTATTAGCCTTGCAAAAAGTAGACGGCGTGGGTGACGTTGTTGCCAAAAAGCTGCTTACACACTGCGGAAATGCTGAAAATGTTTTCAAAACCCAAGCTTCAAAACTAAACGGAATTGACGGAATCGGTTCGCATCTGATCCGGAATCTCAAAAGCAAAACCGTTTTTCGGGAAGCCGAATCCGAACTCAAATTTATCCGCGACAATCACATCGATTGTACGTATTTTCTTGACGAAAATTACCCTGAAAGATTGCGGCATTGCATCGACGGGCCGGTTTTATTATTCACTTCGGGGAAAATGAACCTGCGGAACAGGAAAATAATCAGCATTGTTGGCACGCGCCAAATCACTTCCTATGGGATAGATTTCTGTAAAAAACTCATCGCCGATCTCGCGCCTTTGGATCCCGTTATCGTCAGCGGATTCGCCTATGGTGTCGATATCACGGCGCATCTTGCCGCTTTGGAACACAACCTGCAGACAATCGGTGTTGTCGCGCACGGACTCAACCAGATCTACCCGAAAACACACAAAAAATACGTTTCGAAAATCGAACAGAACGGCGGATTTATGACCGAATTCTGGAGTTCGTCGAGTCCTGAAAAGGAAAATTTCGTCAAGCGCAACCGCATTGTCGCCGGAATTTCGGAAGCTACGATTGTGATCGAATCTGCCGATAAGGGCGGTTCGCTGATTACTGCCAATATGGCCAACGACTACAACCGCGATGTGTTTGCCGTTCCGGGAAGGATTACCGATAAATACAGCCAGGGCTGCAACAACCTGATTAAGACGCAAAGGGCAAACCTGATGAACAGCGCCGCAGATTTGATTTATATCTTAAACTGGAATCTTGAAACCAAAGCCAGACCGATACAGAAACAGCTCTTTATTTCATTGGACGAAAGCGAACAGAAAATTTACGATTTCCTACAGAAAAGCGGTAAGGAATTGCTCGACCTGATTGCGTTGCATTGTGATTTCCCGATCCATAAAGTGTCGGGGATTTTGCTCAATATGGAATTGAAAGGCGTTATTCGGCCGTTGCCGGGGAAATTATTTGAGGCGATTTAAAAAGTGAATCCGAGTTTTTCACGCACGCGATTCAAAACACTATCGGCAATTTTTCCCGCTTTTTCCGCGCCGTGAAGCAATGCCTTTTCGACTTCGTTCGGGTTGGCGATGTAGAAATTGTACTTTTCGCGTTCCGATTTGAACTTCTGCGTAATCAGTTCAAACAGCGCCTGCTTGGCATGGCCGTAACCGAAATCGCGATTGGCATTGGCATATTTTACCGTCATTTCTGAAATCTGGATTTCATTTGCCAACAATTTATAGATGGCGAAAATCTTGCAGGTTTCGGTGTTTTTGGGTTCTTCCAAAGGCGTGCTGTCGGTTTCTATCGACATGACCTGTTTGCGCAAAGCCTTGTCATCAAGGAAAATATTGATGATGTTGTTGGCGGATTTGCTCATTTTTCCACCGTTGGTTCCGGGAACGAGCATGGTGTTCTGTTCTGTAAAAGGCTCCGGAAGCACAAAAGTTTCGCCCATCTGGCTGTTGAATCTGGAGGCGACATCGCGTGTGATTTCGATGTGCTGCAATTGGTCTTTCCCGACAGGTACGAATTCGGCGTCATACAATAAGATATCGGCCGCCATCAGCATCGGATAAGTAAACAATCCGGCATTTACATCAGAAAGGCGATCTGATTTATCTTTAAAAGAATGCGCCAGTGTCAATCGCTGGAACGGGAAAAAACAACTCAGATACCAGGACAATTCCGCAGTTTGCGGTACATCCGATTGTCTGTAAAAAATAACTTTATCGATATCAAGGCCAAAGGCCAGCCAGGTTGCGGCAGTACTTAACGTATTTGCCCTTAAGAGATTCCCGTCTTTTATCTGTGTCACCGAATGCAGGTCGGCGATAAAAAGGAAAGTTTCATTTTCAGGTTTTTTTGATAATTCTATTGCCGGAATAATCGCCCCGAGTAAATTCCCGAGATGCGGTGTTCCGGTACTTTGTATGCCTGTTAAGATCTTAGCCATTTTTTTTAAACGCAAAGTCCGCAAAGATTTTCGCAGAGTTCACAGAGTTTTAATTGTTATAATTATTTATTACTCTTCTAATTCCTTTTTTTAGAAGTACTTCATTAAAATTTATGAGAAGGCCAAGTTTAAAATTTCCAAGTTTTAAATAGGTCAAAGTTTGCGCTAAATGGATTGAATCAAGCGCTGAGACACTTTTTATTTCAATAGGGAATTTATGTTCAACCAACAAATCCAATCTATAACCGCAATCTAATGTTATTTCTTCAAAGACCAATGGCATTGCTTTTTCTTTTTCAACGAACAAGCCAGCTTTCTGGATTTTATAAAACAAACATTCTTTGTATGCATTTTCTAACAATCCCGGGCCAAGAGCTTTGTGGACTTCGATGGCATGGCCAATTACAATATTGGAAATTTCGTTTTCTGTCATCTTTCTTAGCTTCCTTTGCGGAAGACTTTGTGTTCTTTGTGGTTTCGATAAAGCAAAGATAATTCTTTTGTCAAAAATTACACACGATTCCGTATTTTTGGGGATATGAAAATACTGAAAAATATTTTTTGGGTAATCTGGAGGATCTGGTTCTACATTTTATTGGGAATCCCGATTTTGATAATGCTGCCATTCCTGGTGGTTTCCATCCTCAAGGAAAAATGGTATCCGTATTTTTTTATCATGGCGAGAATCTGGGCCAAAACCATCCTTTTCGGAATGGGATTTTATTATAAGGTTGAAAGGGAAGAAGCGCTCCAGGACCGGAAAAGCTATATGTTTGTTGCCAATCACACTTCGATGGCCGATATCATGCTGACGCTCGCAACGGTCAGGCATCCGTTTGTTTTTGTCGGAAAGAAAGAACTGGCGAAGATTCCGCTGTTCGGATTTTTCTATAAAAGAACCTGTATTCTGGTCGATCGCAAAAGCTCCAAAAGCCGTATGGAAGTTTTCAACCGTGCCGAAAAGCGGCTGAACCAAGGACTGAGTATCTGTATTTTCCCCGAAGGCGGCGTACCCGATGACGAAACAGTCGAGCTTGACGAATTTAAAGATGGCGCTTTCCGGCTGGCCATCGAGCATGAAATCCCGATTGTGCCGATAACTTTTGCCGATAACAAAGAACGCTTTTCGTATACATTCCTCAGCGGAAGCCCTGGAATCATGCGTGTAAAAGTTCATCATTTTATTGATACGAAAGGCAAGACCATAGAAAACAAAAAGGATATTAAGGAAGTCAAGGAAAAGGTACGCACGATTATTTACCGCCAATTACTGGAATTCCACCATAAAAAAAGAGCACTCTAAAAAGTGCTCTTTTCCGTTATTGCCCTCAGGCAACAACACCCTAACAAATCTAACTAATATCTAAAAGCGGAAACTCAAACCCGTATACAACCCAAAAATGTACGGTTTAAAATTGCCGCTGTCTTTACTGAAAGTGTTCAATTGGTATTTAAACATCGGCTCAAAATTAGCCTGCAGCGTCCGGGTAATCGAATACTTGACACCCAGGCCGATGTTGGAACTGAAATGCGTCTTATTGAGGTTATTCGCCTCACCGAGCGTAGTTGCGAGTCCGTCAGAAATCACCACAATCTTGTTTTCATTCAGGAATAAGGTACTGACGCCGGCAATCACATTTACGCCAATTTTGCTGTCGATGACCGCATAGGAAACTTCCACAGGCACCTCAATATAACCCATTTTCTGGTTGATGTGACCTTCAAACTTATCGGTGCTGAGCTGCGTGGCATTGGCCGGTTGCTCTTCGCTGCGGCTGCTGTTTCTGGATTGCGCCTGGCGGCCAAGATTTAGGAAACTGTTTTCATCGGAAGTGTCCACATTTCCAAGGCCGCTTCCCTGAAGCCCTGCATACAATTGCACGTCATTGGTATTGTAATTCATTGAAACCTTATTGATTCCCGTGCGCACCGTAAATTTCTTATTGACGGCATAGTTCACGCCCAGCCCGAAGCCGACATTCGTATTGTATTCCTTGGAATTGCCTGCAAAAGTTGAATCGATCGGCGACCCTTTTGAAGTTGAACCGAAATAAATAGGGGCAACATTTGAAGTTATTTGCCACCTATTTAATTTGGGTTCTTTGGTAACCTTGTTTTCTTTTTCTTTTAACAATTCTTCCAACGCATTAGGGACGACGGTAGCAATAGCCGTCGAATCTAATTTTTTTTCCTGATTTTTGGTATCTGTTGCGGCCACCGGATTGGCTTTGTCATCAGCGGTTTTCGATTTTTCCGCGATGCTTTGGTTTTGCAATTTTCCAGTGGTTTCAGATTTTACATCAGTTGTATTTTGAATGGCTTTAGCCGGATCGGTCTTGCTTTCTTGCTGCTCTTTATTGGCAACAGCCTTATTAGTAGCGAAATTTTCTAAAATATTGCTTCCGGTTCCTGTCATGGTTGATTTATTTGCGTCGCCGGATTTTTTGGATTTCCGTAATGGTTTGTCGTACATGCTTCCGGCGATTGCTTGTTCGGATTTGTTGTATTTATTAAGATTGCCGCCAACTTTTCTCTTCGCTTTCTTTTCTCCGGAAACATCGTTTTTTCTATTCTCAACATTCACAACCGCAACCCCTTGATTTTTGTCTCGCTGAAGCGGAATTTTAATTTTGTCAGCTTTATCTTTTTCAGAAACGCCAGTTTGAGTCTGCATTGCGTTTTTCCGAGTTTTATCACTTTTAGAAGTTTGATTTTCCGAAGCCGCAACTGCCGTTTCCGAAGCCGATGCTGAATTTGGGTTTCCGATTTCCGATTTCCCGTTGCCTTTTTTCAGGCCGGAAGAATCGTCCGATTTTGGATTGTCTTCATAGACGACACTATTTTTAGGTCTGCTTCCATTGTGGAATAACCCCAATTGGTCGGTAATCCCGAAACCGATCAGCAACGCGGCCGCAATTCCGGCAAAACGCCACCAGAACGGAATAATTTTCCGGTCTTTTTTCTCTTTCAGGCGGGCTTCGATTTCTGGCCAGGTATGTTCGGGCGGATTCATTTCGAAATCCTTGAATTTTTCCTGAAAGAGTTTGTCTATATTTTTTCTTTCGCTCATTTTGCGGATGGTAATTTTGTCGTGTTTAATGCTTCAATCTTTTCTTTCAAAATCGCCCTTGCGCGTGACAGGTTTGATTTTGAAGTGCCGATGCCGATATTGAGCATTTCGGCTATTTCCTTGTGTGCGTAATTGTCGATGACATAGAGGTTAAAAACCAAGCGGTACCGGTCGGGCAGCTGCTGGATGATGCCGAGCAGGTAATCGAGCGAGATGTTCGAATCCTCTATTTCAACCATTTCCTCATCGGCGATGTCTTCGTTGATCAGCTTCAGGAAATTCTCCTTGCGGTAATACTGCAGCGCATTGTTGATCATGAGCCTTTTTGCCCAACCTTCGAAAGATCCTGCAAACGAAAACTGCCCGATTTTGTCGAATATCAATAAAAATCCGTCCTGCAAATTGTCCTGAGCCTCTTCATAACTGCGCGAATACTTGAGGCACACAGCAAATAGCTTAGATGATAATAATCTAAACAATTGTTCCTGGGCCTTGATGTTCTTCTTTTGGCAATCTAATATAAGCTGCTCTAAACTCAACGGTTTTAGGTTTATCGATTAATTGTCTACCGGTACATTTATATCATAATATAGGTCTTCCCCCTGTTCATTTTTTCCAGTCCAGATTTTGAAAGTATAAGTGGTTCCTGGCCCTTCGGCTGTGAAATTGAATTTTTCGGATGTCAGATTCGGTGCCGTCGCAGCATTATAATCAATAGACTGGCAATCATTTCTTTCGTAAACAACGCTTTGGATTGCGACCGTTTTGGTGTTTCCATCGCCTTCAAAATAAATCCCTTTGTATACATGGCAGGTAGTCGGCATTTTGAAGATCATGTTGAGCTCATAGGTTTCTCCGGCGGTAAAACGATAGGGCATTTCGCATCTGGAAATGGGGAGCAGTTCGTAATAGACTTCCGGTTCTGTACTATCGGTAGAACAGGAGTTGAGAACGAGCCCAAGGAATAAGAGAAGTAAGATTTTTTTCATCTCAAGTTATTTAATCAGTATCGGAAAGATACGGTTTGTTGGAAATGGTTGCGTTACAAAATAAAAAAACCCGAAAATCTTCGGGTTTTAAATACTATTTGCTGTTTTCCTTAATGGTCGCTTTGATTTTGACTTCCAGCTCGTCGGCCAGTTCCGGATTGTCTTTGATCATGGTTTTGACCGCATCGCGGCCTTGCCCCAGTTTCGTTTCGCCATAGCTGAACCACGAGCCTGATTTTTTGATAATCTCAAATTCCACGGCCAAATCGAGTATTTCCCCCGTTTTGGAAACCCCTTCGCCATACATAATGTCGAATTCGGCAGTCTTAAACGGTGGCGCGACTTTGTTCTTCACCACTTTTACTTTCGTGCGGTTTCCGATTACATTGTCGCCATCTTTAATCTGCGAAGAGCGGCGGATATCCAAACGGATCGACGCATAAAATTTCAGGGCGTTACCTCCGGTTGTCGTTTCGGGATTCCCGAACATCACCCCGATTTTTTCACGCAGCTGGTTGATAAAAAACACGGTACAGTTGGTCTTGCTGATAGTTCCCGTAAGTTTTCTCAAAGCCTGTGACATCAGACGTGCATGGAGTCCCATTTTGGAATCGCCCATTTCACCTTCGATCTCACTCTTCGGCGTCAAAGCGGCAACCGAGTCAATCACGACAATGTCAATCGCCCCCGAACGGATCAGGTTTTCGGCAATCTCCAAAGCCTGCTCGCCATTGTCCGGCTGCGAGATGATGAGGTTTTCAACATCCACACCGAGTTTTTCCGCATAACCCCTGTCGAAAGCATGTTCCGCATCGATAAAGGCTGCAATCCCGCCCGCTTTTTGTGCTTCTGCGATTGCATGCAATGTCAGCGTGGTTTTACCCGAAGATTCCGGGCCGTATATTTCAATGATCCTTCCTTTCGGATAACCGTTTACGCCAAGCGCAAGGTCTAGTCCGAGGGAACCTGAAGAGATGGTTTCTACTTCTTCCACGGCTTTGTCGCCCATTTTCATGACCGTGCCTTTTCCGTAGGTTTTGTCTAGTTTATCAAGGGTTAGTTGTAATGCTTTTAGCTTCGCTTCTTTTTCTGAACTCATCTTTTCCTTCATTTATATTTGAACTTATTTTTCGTAAAAATACTTCTTTTTTCTGAAGTTACAAGAAGTAGAATTTTATTTAAGGCACGACTTTTCAACCATTTATTTTTGGATTCCGGCAGCGGTTATACCGGGACATTTATGCTATCCGGCGTCTTTCAAGATGCTTTTTCCAAAGCCCGGATTTTCAACCTGCGGTTCTTTTTCATAAGCATCCGGAAAAAATGGAATGGCCAGTTTACTACAGCCCGCGGCATTGCAGTGGTATCCTTTTCTGACGAAGGTGAATGCCGTCTCATTGGAACTTTCGTAAACTTTTAGCCATTCCGGTTTCTCGGGGAGATTGAAATCTTTGGAAAAACAACCCAATGGTCAACGGCTTGTATATAATCTGTATCGATATGGATATTGGGCTGTTTTTTAAGCTGTGCGACAACGCAATTCGAAAAAATAAAGAGAACCGAAACTGCAAAACTTTTCATCGTGGCGTATATTTGAATCTAACTGATAATCAAATCTAAAACAAATAGCAACCGGTGAATTCCAGTTTTTCTGTACATTTATCAAATGTAATTCCCGCTTCAAAACGACTATTTCCCCGCAAATTTTATTTTCTTATTTTTGCGGTGTAAAATTTAAAAATGGAAAAAATAATATCCTATCCAATTTCTATCGTAGCGATGCTGCTGTTCCTTTTGGTATTGATTGTTTTCCACCCGATACAATGGATCTGCCTCAATGTTTTCGGCTACCAGGCGCACAAGAAAAGTGTCGATTATCTCAATTTGTGTCTGTTGCGGATTGGGCATCTGTTGGGTACAACTTTCAAGGTGGCCAACCGGAATCTCATTCCGGATAACGCCCCAATTATCTTCGTCGCCAACCACCAAAGTCTCTACGATATCATCGGGATTATCTGGTTCATGAGAAAATGGCATCCGAAATTCGTCAGCAAAAAGGAACTCGCCAGCGGCATTCCGAGCGTCTCCTATAATTTACGCCACGGCGGTTCGGTGGTCATCGACAGGAAAGATCCGAAACAGGCACTTCCGGTAATCAAAGGGCTGGCAGAATACATTGAAAAGCACAAAAGATCGGCCGTAATTTTCCCCGAAGGAACGCGAAGCAAAACCGGAAAACCGAAGGAATTTGCAACAAGCGGACTCAAAATACTGTGCAAATACGCGCCTTCAGCATACGTTGTCCCACTCACAATCAACAACTCGTGGAAATTTGTTAAATACGGATTTTTTCCCTTTGGTTTGGGAAATCGCCTTACCTTTACAGTCCATAACCCTATAGCAGTAAAAGATTACCCTTTTGAAGAACTGATGGAAATGACCGAAAAGGCCATCGTTCAAGGGATAAAACTATAACCCGAAAGAAATGTCTATAAAAAACATACGCCTCGAAGTGATGCAATTCCTGGAAGAAAAGATCGACAGTTTTGTCGACCAATATCTGATTCCGGTAGAGAAAATATGGCAGCCATCCGACTTTTTGCCGAATTCCGAAAGCGATAACTTTTTTGAGGAAGTGCGGGAATTGCGCGAGCTGGCCAAAGACTTGCCTTATGATTTCTGGGTGGCGATGGTAGGCGATACGATTACCGAAGAAGCGCTCCCGACCTACGAATCCTGGCTTATGGATGTGGAAGGCGTCGATAATGTCGAACGCAATTCCTGGTCGAAATGGGTGCGCGAATGGACTTCCGAAGAGAACCGCCATGGCGACGTTTTGAACAAATACCT
>DATHGE010000357.1:0-4105 GCA_035317805.1 Flavobacterium sp.
CTTATCCCGGCGGCCCTTTTATGTCGGAGGAGATTCTCGGAGCTTTGACGCTCTATTGATTTATGAACAAAGCCGGTTTTTACGAAACCTTTTTATATCTTAGCGCTATCAAATTAAATTCATTTATATGAAAAAATTCTTGTTTGCGCTCTTACTTTGTTCGCAATTTATGAACGCCCAGGATACCATTCCGAAATCGGCGCTCGCCAATAGGAAAAACGAATTTCACGTAGACTTGGTTTCGCTGATTGCGCTTTCAAAATTAAACCTGACCTACGAAAGGTTCCTCAACAAGGATTTTTCTGTGGGTTTGAGCGGAAGCTATGCCAACAGCAAAAAGGTAAACGATGATTTTGATGAAGGCAACAGGAATACGATGCCCAAATATGAAATTACGCCATTCGTCAGATACAGCCTCTCCAAAAGCCTGATCAACTATTATTTCGTCGAGATCTTTGCTTCTGCAAACGGCGGTGATTATCGCGAAACGGTTCGCCTCAACGATGGATTCAGTGACTATTATGCCATCCAGAAAAGCGATTATTTTGACGTGGCTGCGGGTGCGGCCATAGGCTACAAAATGTATATTAAGGAGAAATTCGGAATTGAACTTTTAGTTGGTTTCGGACGCAATCTAATCGATACCGATAAGAGCCCGGACGTGATTTCGCGTGTTGGCTTAAGTTTCGGTTACAGATTCTAAAAAATATGAAAATGAAAATACTACAATATTCTTTTTACTTTGCTGCTGCTACATTGCTGATGGCTTCTGATTGCTCAAATAAAGACAGTGAGTTTTACAACGACGTTTTTGTAACCGCGCCTAACGTTGTGAATATTACTTCGTTTGATGCTGCCGGTGGCGGAACCACAGTTAACGTCAACACCAATAACTTTTCTAAAGATGTTGAAGAAACGGGACAAACACATACTTTGGATGTATATCGCACTTCTGGTGGCGCGCCAAGTTTTAGTTTTTCCTACCTGATAGAAAAACAGAACGCAAATAGTGAATGGGAGCTCTTTCCTGTAATGGATGCTTATGCTGCTTCAGGTTCAATTGAAGCCGGAGATTTCGTCGTTGGGCATGCGCACTATAATAATGCTGGAGGATCTTATGATTTCAACACCGATAATACTTTTTCTGAACCAGGAAACTACAGATTAAGTTTTGGTTATAACAGCCTGCCTTCAAAAACGGTTCTGCTGCGTTCAGACAGCATCAACAATAATCTTTTCGTAAACCTCTATTCACCATGCGATGACCTTGACGCCAATGGTTTTTTCTATTTTACAGTAGAATAATTACCAGTCGATTTCCGGTTTCCCAACCGATTTCAAATAAGCATTGGCTTTGCTGAAATGCTTATTCCCGAACCAATGCCCTTTATTGGCGCTCAATGGCGAAGGATGTCCCGATTCGAGGACTTCATGTTTGTCGCGGTCTGTTTTTGCACCTTTCTTTTTGGCATAACCACCCCAAAGTAAAAAAACGACATGCTCCTTTTGATCTGAAACCTTTTGTATCACTGCATCGGTGAACGTTTCCCAACCTTTGTTCTGGTGGCTTCCCGCCTCGCCTGCCCTGACGGTTAATGTTGCGTTTAAAAGCAATACGCCTTGTTCGGCCCAGCGTTCGAGGTTTCCGGTTTTTGGGATTCCTTTGTGAAGGTCGGTTTCGATTTCACGGAAAATATTGACCAGCGACGGCGGAAACGGAATGCCGTCATGTACGGAAAAACACAAGCCGTTGGCCTGTTTAGGGCCATGGTATGGATCCTGTCCGATGATAACCACTTTTACTTTATCAAACGGGCAATGGCTGAAAGCGGAAAAAATTTCCTTTCCCGGCGGGTAACAGGTATGTTGCCTGTATTCTGATTTTACGAAGTCGGTCAGGGTTTTGAAATAAGGCTTTTCAAATTCATCCGACAAAACCTTTTTCCACGATGCCTCAATATTGATATCCATTTTTAATTCGATTTACAGCAAAAATAAAGAATTCGGAGCTGAAAACCCGTTCAATATTATCCGAATTTCTTACACCACAACTTTGCCGATTTTTAAGTAAATTTGCATTGAAAAAGCGCTAAAGAAGAACATGATTTCAATTACAGAAAAAACACTCCAGGATTTACAGTTCCCAACGGTTTTAGAGACCATTTCGGGCAGCTGCAATACCGACATCGGCAAACAGAAAGCCCTTGAAATTGTGCCTTTTAAAGACAAAGCGTCGCTGATGCCGGCATTATGGGAAACTTCAGAATACGTTTCTTCTTTCCAGAACAACAATGCGATACCGAATCACGGCTTTGATTCGATTGCGTATGAAATCAAGTTTCTCGCGATTGAAGACAGTTTCCTCGAAGCGGGAAGTTTCAGGAAAATTGCTGCGATATCCGAAACCGCGAATACGCTGCTGGCTTATTTTAGGAAATTTGATGATTACTATCCGAACCTGAATCTCAAGGCATCGCAGGTGCAACTGACCAAAGAAATTGTACAGAAAATTGATGAGGTCGTTGATAAATACGGCGAAATCAAAGACAATGCTTCTCCCGAACTGTTGCATATCAGGCGCGAGATGAATATCATCCGCGGGAAGGTCAACCAGAGTTTTGGCATGGCGCTGACGCAATACAACCAACTCGGCTATCTCGATGACATCAAGGAAAGTTTCGTACAGAACCGCAGGGTTTTGGCCGTTTTGGCGATGTACAGACGCAAAGTCAAAGGTTCCATCATGGGAAGTTCCAAAACCGGAAGCATCGCTTATATCGAACCGGAAGCGACATTGAGATATTCGCGCGAGCTCGGCAACCTCGAATATGAGGAAAAGGAAGAGATCATGCGCATATTAAAGCAACTGTCGGACGCCATACGTATTTTCCTTCCGCTAATTATACAATACCAGGATTTCCTGAGTGATATCGATGTGATTGCCGCTAAGGCAAAATACGCAGTCCGGATCAACGGGATTTTGCCCAACATTACTGAGGAAAGGCGGTTGAACTTCCGTGATGCTTATCATCCGATCTTATACCTGAACAACA
Organism: Flavobacterium sp.; assembly: GCA_035317805.1. Taxonomy (GTDB): domain Bacteria; phylum Bacteroidota; class Bacteroidia; order Flavobacteriales; family Flavobacteriaceae; genus Flavobacterium. The sequence goes on from DATHGE010000357.1 coordinate 3,054, forward strand.
AGCAGAAAAACGAGATCACCCATCCGCAGAGTATCGAGCTGTATCAGGAAAACAGGATTATCGTGATTTCGGGCCCGAATGCGGGTGGAAAAACCATCTCGCTTAAAACTGTTGGGCTATTGCAACTGATGCTGCAATCGGGCATCCTGATCCCGGTTCACGAACGCAGCGAAACTTTTTTGTTTGACCGAATTCTGACCGATATTGGCGACAATCAATCTATTGAAAATCATCTTAGTACATACAGTTACCGTTTAAAGAACATGAATTACTTCCTAAAGAAATGCAACAGCAAAACCATGTTCCTGATTGATGAATTCGGAACCGGTTCCGATCCCGAATTGGGCGGCGCTTTGGCGGAAATATTCTTAGAGGAATTCTACCACCGCGAAGCTTTCGGGATTATCACGACGCATTATTCGAATCTCAAGATTCTTGCGAATGAATTACCTTTTGCGACGAACGCCAACATGATGTTCAACGAAAATACTTTGGAACCGATGTACAAGCTGGCTCTGGGCCAGGCCGGAAGTTCGTTTACGTTTGAAGTCGCGCAGAAAAACGGGATTCCGTTCGGGCTGATTAACCGTGCCAAAAAGAAGATTGAGGTTGGTAAAGTGCGTTTCGACAAAACGATCGCGACACTCCAGAAAGAGCGCTCCAAAATGGAAAAAACCTCGCAAACACTCAAGGAAGAGGAAACGAAGGCGCGCGAGGAAGGCAAGAAAATGGAAAGTATCAACATCAAGATCAAGCAAAAACTCGAAAGTTACCAGGAATTGTATGACAGCAACCAGCGCATCATTTACATGGGCCAGAAGATTGATGATATCGCAGAGAAATATTTCAACAGCAAGAATAAGAAAGAGCTCATGGGTGAATTCCTGAAAATCGTCGAGATTGAGAATTCCAAACGCAAGAAAGCCGCTTCCGTCAAAGAGGAAAAAGCCAAAACCGAAAAGAAAAAGGAAATCATCAAGGAAGTCGCCGTTCAGGTTTCAGCAATCCGACAAGAGAAAAAAGAAAAGAAAATCAAGGCGGCCCAAGTGATT
>DATHGE010000358.1:0-6690 GCA_035317805.1 Flavobacterium sp.
ATTTCGGCAAAATTGAAATTCTTGTCCGGGTTGAAAATGACGATATGCAAAGGCTCGCCGCTGTCCGTCAAACCCATTTCCTTCATTTCAATGCTTTGGAAATCCTTGTCTAGCATTTTGTAAAAGGCAATGGTTTCGGAATAAGTCGCCGATTGGTTGCCGTTTCCCTTTTCAAAGAAAGTTTCATATTTGTTGTTTTTCTGCGCCAAAACGGAACCCGCAAGGAATAATACCGACAGTGTAAAAAATCTCATAATAGTTGCTTCAGAATGGTTTCCCAAATGTAATTATTTACGGCTAATTTTCGAAAATTCATAAATCGTAACTCAAAACTCCCAAATCGAATTACCTTTGCCAAATGATAAATAATTCCCATTCCAACAATATATTGTCCAATTTAGGTATCGAAAACCTGAACCAGATGCAGCTTGAAGCGGGTGAAGCTATTTTAAGCGAAAGCAATATCCTGCTGCTGTCACCAACAGGTTCCGGGAAAACACTGGCGTTTCTTTTGCCGGTTTTTGAGATGCTCAACGAGGAAAGCAACCAGGTGCAATGCCTGATCCTGGTTCCGTCGCGCGAGCTCGGATTGCAGATTGAGCAGGTTTGGAAAAAAATGCAGACCGGGTACAAAGTCAACGTTTGCTATGGCGGACATGCCATCGATACTGAAATCAAAAACCTCAGCAATCCGCCCGCAGTTTTGATCGGAACGCCCGGAAGGATCGCCGATCACATCGATCGCGGCAGTTTCAAAACAGACAAAATCGAAACCCTAATCCTCGACGAATTCGACAAGTCATTGCAATTGGGTTTCCATGAGCAAATGTCGTTTATCATCGGACAATTGGGAAAAGTCAACAAACGCGTGCTGGTTTCGGCGACTTCCGATATTGAGATTCCGCGATATACGAGAGTTGTAAATCCTGTTGTCCTGGATTTTATCCCGGAAGAGAAAGAAAATGCGGCTTTGTCGATGAAACTCGTGGTTTCGAAAGAAAAGGACAAAATCGAAACGTTGTTTCAGTTGATCTGCTCGCTCAAATCCCAGTCGGCAATTATTTTCTGCAATCACCGCGATGCCGCCGAACGCATCAGCGATACGCTCAACGAAAAAGGAATCTATTCGGTCTATTACCATGGCGGAATGGATCAGGACGAACGCGAACGCGCTTTGATCCAGTTTCGCAACGGAAGCATCAGTTATCTGGTAACGACCGATTTGGCTGCGCGCGGACTCGATATTCCTGAAATGAAGCACGTCATCCATTACCATTTGCCTTCCAAAGAAGACGAATTTACGCACCGTAACGGAAGAACCGCGAGGATGCTGGCTTCGGGAACGGCTTATATTCTGATCCACGAAAGTGAAAAGCAGTTCGATTATATCGATTACGGAATGGAGAAACTGAAAGTCGACAGCAATGCCGTTTTACCGAAACCGCCCGAATTTCGCACCATCTATATCAGTGGTGGTAAGAAAAACAAACTTAATAAGATTGATATTGTCGGTTTCTTTTCGCAGAAAGGCAAATTGGAGAAAGGCGATCTGGGTTTGATTGAAGTGAAGGATTTCATTTCATTCGCCGCCGTAAAATCTAAAAAAGTGAAAGACTTATTAGAAAATATCCGTGACGAAAAAATGAAAGGGAAAAAGTATAAGATCGAAGTCGCAAGAAAAGTGATTAAAAAAGAAGAAGAGAAATAGAGTCAAAAGAGAAAAGAAGCAAGAGTCAAGAAACAAGAGAAAAGGCAAAAGAAAAAAATAGTTACATTTCAATTGCTACGCCAGTGCGCGTACGTTTGTATCTTCTATCTTCTATCTTGACTCTTGTTTCTTGACTCTTGCTTCTTTTTACTTTCTCAACCGCACTAATGGCGGAACCAGCATCTCATATTCGCCGCCATTCCGAATGACGTCACGCACAATGCTCGAGCTGATATAAGACGTTTTCGCAGCAGTCAGCAAAAACACCGTTTCAATTTTCGAAAGCAATCTGTTGGTATGCGCTATGGCTTTTTCGAATTCGAAGTCGGCCGGATTCCGCAAACCGCGCAGGATAAATTTCGCATGAAGCTTTTTGCACAAATCAATCGTCAATCCTTCATAAGTGATGACCGAAACGCTCGGCTCATCGGCGAAAGTTTCTTCAATAAACCGTTTCCTTTCTTCAAGCGGGAACATGTATTTCTTGTCGGCATTGACACCAATCGCAATCACGATCTCGTCGAAAAGCGGGATGCTGCGCTTGATGATGTCGTAATGCCCATTCGTTATTGGGTCGAAAGATCCGGGGAATATCGCTTTTCTCATGGTCTTGTAATTTCGTAGATTTCTTCTTTTTTGTACAGGTCTTCAATCGCTTTCCTTGCAATGGCGTACTGTTCCTTGTAATTTTTTGGAATGTCAATCTTGTCGATTGCGGTCATCTTGTCGGTCTGCATATCATTGACGAATACATACAGCGTGTCTTTTCGGACTTCGGCAACCTTGTAGGTTGAATAGAAATTTGAATCGACTTTTATGGAATAGACATCGCCAACTTTCGGATTCTTTATATAGATTTTCTCATCGGCCTCCGTTCGGTTGCTGGTATAAACGCCATAACAGATCAGTACGGCGACAAGAGCGGTTCCGCTGAAAAACCAAACCGGCGTGCGCACCGGATCACGGTCTTTCTCGATTTCGACTTTCTTTTTGATGGTTTCGGGGAGCGACTTCAATTCGAAGGTTTTTTTGCAATGGTCGCATTCAATTACCGTGACTTTCGCAATCGGGAAAAACGGAATCCAATAAACGTGGGCGTATTTACCAAAAATGCTGTACGTCATTGTGGTTTCTGTCTGGCATTCCGGGCAGGTTACGTTGCGCAGTTTGCCGTTCTTTATATTTCTTGCCTTGGTTCCGTAAAATATCATAGGCTATTATTTTAGGGCCAGTTCGATGGCGTTGGTAAACAATTCGGTGAGCGTGATTCCTGCCGCTTTGGCTTGCTGCGGAATGAGACTTTCTGTCGTTAATCCCGGAATCGTGTTCATCTCGAGCATGTGTGGTTCGTCGTTGACAAGGATGAATTCACTTCTTGAAAAACCTTTCATCTTTAAAACCTCATACGCTTTTTTTGCGACGGCGTTGACCTTTTCGGTGAGTTCGGGTGAAATGCGTGCCGGTGTGATTTCCTGCGATTTCCCTAAATATTTGGCCTCGTAATCGAAGAAGTCATTTTCAGAAACGATTTCGGTCATCGGAAGGACTTTGATTTCGCCTTTGAAATTGATCACACCGACGGAAACTTCGATGCCGTCGAGGAAACTTTCGATGATGATTTCAGAATCTTCCTTGTAGGCGACTTCGATCGCGATAGGCAGTTCGTCCGCGTGTTTCACTTTTGAAATCCCGAAGCTCGATCCCGATTTATTGGGTTTGACGAAACAAGGCAAACCGACTTTTTTGACAATTTCTTCGGGGTTTATTTTATCGCCTTTGTTGAGATAATACGATTCGGCGGTTTTGATTCCGTATGGCTTGAGCACCGAAAGCAGGTCGCGTTTGTTGAACGTGAGCGCGGCCTGGTAATAATCGCACGATGTCTGGCGGATGTTGAGCAATTCGAAATAGGCCTGCAGGAGTCCGTCTTCTCCGGGCGTACCATGGATGGCGTTGAAAACCGCATCGAAAGTGATTTTGTTTCCGGCAACCGTTACCGAAAAATCATTGCGGTCGATTGGAAATTCCTTATCCTCATCATTTACGTAAACCCATTTTTCTTTAAATATGTGAACGCGGTAGCCGTTGAATTTGGTTTTGTCGAGAAATTGGTATACGACGCTGCCGCTTTTGAGCGAGATTTCGAACTCGCTGGAATAGCCGCCCATGATGATGGCAATATTTTTCATTTTTTTTGGTTTATGATGTTGGTTCGGTTTTTTTTATTTCAAAATTCAACATTCGTTGTTCATCTGTTCGTTATTCAGATGAACAACGAAATGTTGAAGTGGCTTGCAGCCTAGCCCCGATAGCAGTGGAAATCCTTGACATTGCGATTGTGGTAACCTCAGGAGGTTGCCGCGCTTCGCCCGCAATGACAAGATTGCAACGGATAGCGGGAAATAGCTACTAATAAAGCCAAACAAAAATATCATTTTTTGTTGAAAGGAAAAACCTTTAGTATTTATATCTTTGCGACACCCGAGGCCATAAGGCCGAACTGAACAAAGTTAAATAAAATTGGATATGACTTTACGCAATTATCTCACAAGTAAAACTTTTTTCCTGCAGGTGCTGCTGGCTTTGGCCATCCTGTTTGTGCTGGGCTATCTGTTCATGCACTGGCTCACGTTTACGACCGATCACGGCAATGAAATCACGGTGCCCGATTTGCGCAAAATGAGCGAACAGCAGGTAGAGGATAAGCTCGACGCACTCAACCTCGACTATGTTTTGCTCGACAGTGTGGATTATAAGAAAGATTATCCTAAACATTCGGTTGTGGAACAGGATCCGCTTGCGGGCGCGAAAGTGAAGGAAGACCGTAAGATTTATATCAAGATCAATTCTTCGGGATTTACGATGGTCCGGATTCCGAACCTGATTGAAAAGACCTACAGGCAGGCGGTTCCGACGTTGAAATCACTTGGTTTGGAAGAAGGGGAAATCAGCTACAAGCCATATTTGGGGAAAGACATGGTGTTGGAAATGCACCTTAACGGAAAGAAACTCAACCCCGGCGATAAGGTTTTTAAATCTTCCAAAATAGACCTTGTACTTGGCGATGGGAAAGTAGGTTTTGATGACAGCGATCTTGAGAAAGACAGCATTGCGAAACCGAAAGGAACTTCAGAAACCAAAACGAATGAGTAACCAGACTGAAGGTCCTGAGGAATTAGAGGACGATTTATTTGAGCATTTCAGGTTTGACGTTCCTAAAGGGCAGCTTTTGTTGCGGATTGACAAATTCCTGATGAACCTGATCCCAAATGCGACCCGGAATAAAATCCAGAAGGCGGCAGACAATGGAGATATTTATGTGAACGATGCTGCTGTAAAATCGAATTATAAAGTCAAGCCGCTCGACGTGATCCGGATTTTGCTCGCGCATCCGCCATTTGAAAATAGGGTAGACCCCGAAAATATTCCACTCGATATCGTTTATGAAGACGACGTGTTGTTATTGATTAACAAACCGGCCGGACTCGTCGTGCATCCGGGCCACGGCAATTATACCGGGACTTTGGTGAATGCGCTGGCGTATCATTTTGAAAATCTTCCGTTGAACAGCAGCGACCGGCCGGGATTGGTGCACCGTATTGATAAGGACACTACCGGATTATTGGTCATTGCCAAAACAGAACAGGCGTTGACGCATCTCGCATTGCAGTTTGAAAAGAAAACTTCCGAACGCGAATATGTCGCGATGGTTTGGGGGAATGTGAAAGAAGACGAAGGCACGATCGAAGGCAATATCACACGCCATGTGAAAGACCGCATGCAGATGCAGGTTTCTATGGATCCGGAAGTCGGGAAACCGGCGATCACGCATTATAAGGTTCTGGAGCGTTTTGGTTATGTGACCTTGGTTTCGTGTATTCTGGAAACCGGGCGCACGCACCAGATCCGCGTGCATATGAAATACCTCGGGCATCCTTTATTCAACGATGCACGTTATGGCGGCGATCTGATTTTAAAAGGGACGACGTTTACGAAATACAAGCAATTTATCGACAATTGCTTCAAGATTATGCCACGACAGGCGCTTCACGCAAAGACTTTGGGGTTTGTGCATCCGGTAACCGGAGAAATGATGCGATTTAATACCGAACTGCCACAGGATATGAAAGACCTGATAGAGAAATGGCGCGGGTATTCGAAGCTGAACATGGTTGATGACGAAGAAGATTAATTTTTCTCCAATTCCCAATCTTTCATTACGAAAGAGCCTAACGTTTGCTTCCAAACGAGACATTCCGTTGCTTTTGCTTTCGCCGATCTCGGTTCCGGGATCCATTCACTATCATTGATTACATAGGTAACCGTCTTGAATTTGAGTTTCTTATCAAATGGATTTTTGATAAAGATCTGTGCTGATTTTGTAATGTGATCTTCAATAACCTGACAGAATTCGATTTCAATGGTTTTTTCAGGATGTACATTTTCCGCGACCGACGTCAGGGAAATAATGGTTCCGTTTAAAACTTCCACTTCAATATTGATGCGTTCATCAGGATAAATCTGTAAAGTCCCGGCTTCCGGAAAATAAGGCAGATTGTTGATATCCTGGGTATAGAACTGCTTTTTATTCAACTGCACTTTGAGTGTAAAAGCCTCGCGATCCGGCTTCAGGTTTTGGGATTGGACTATCGAAAGCGATAAGATTCCAAGTAGGATAAAAAGATTTTTCATGGTAATTTTTAGTTGACTTCGGCAAATGTATTTCCCTGTTTTATGTCGCCCGATTTGAATCCGCGGTTAAACCAGTACATCCGCTGTTCTGAAGTGCCATGCGTAAAACTGTCGGGAAAAACCTGACCCTGCATTTTTTTCTGGATGGCATCGTCGCCAACGGCATTGGCCGCACTCAGCGCTTCCTCGATATCTCCGGCTTCGAGCATGTGGTTTTTATTTTCGTCGTAGTGCGCCCAGAGCCCGGCATAAAAATCCGCCTGTAATTCCAAAGCCACTGACAGTTTGTT
>DATHGE010000359.1:0-11301 GCA_035317805.1 Flavobacterium sp.
TAGTAACGGTGACAGGGACAATCACATACAATCCGTAAATGTCGACCGACTTAAGGTTTTGGTTGGTTTGTACCGTAATTTCAGGATCGGCAGGCGAGGGCGAAATGGTTTCGGTGATGTTGTCGTTCGTACGCGAAAAACTCAGCGTCGTATAAATTTTCTGGTTCAGCACATGCGTCAGTTCGATAGAATGTGTCGTCTGCGGTTCGAGATACGGGTTGCCTTCTTTATAGGTCGTCGGATCGAGATAGAACTTGAAAGGATTCAATTGGTCGTAACCCGGACGCTGGATCCTGCGGCTGTAATTGAATTCGAGGCTGTTTTTCGGATTCACCGCATACGAAACCAATGCACTTGGAAACAATTGCACATAACTGTCGTCGAAAGAAGCCCCGCCCACAAGCTGTTGGCCGCTGATATTGGTGTTTTCCAGTCTCAGCCCCAGCTGCACATTCCATTTCCCGAATTCCCGCGTCGCATTCGCATAAGCGGCATTGATGTTTTCCTTGTAGATAAAATGGTTGCTTTTTGAGGCGTCAAAAATATCGGCCCCCGAGCTCCTGTCGTAATAAATCAGGTTGTTTTCGGCTTTGACATAACTTGCTTTGAGTCCGGTTTCAAGCTTGATTTTGTTTTTGAGGTTGGTCACGAAATCACTTTTAACCGCATACAAATTCAGGTCGCCCTGCAGATTCCCGAATATCCTGTATTGCGGTGGCGCTGACGTTCCGTCAAGATTGGAATAATCGGTGTCGAAATTCTGTTTGGTCTTATTGCCGTAATTGGCATAGTCGAAATCGGTCGTAAATTCCGTTCCCGTCGTGTCGATTACATATTTGTAATTGAGGTTGGCCGAATAATTATGCCAGTCGTCTTTCGAGTGGTTTTTGGTTTCGAAGCGTGAAATTTTCGTATAATTTTCATCATAGACATCAGAATAATTTTGCCCGGTCGGGTTGAATTTATTGCTCACGCCGCTTACGACAACTCCCAACGTTTGTTTGTCGGTAATCATATAATCCATCCCGGCGCGCGCAATGTGGTTGCGGAAATTGAGCCTGAGATAATTGTCCTGGTCGAATTTTTTCACGAAAACATTATTGCCATCGAAAAAATTCCGGTTCAGCAGCAATTTGTTGAAGCCTTCGCGATAGGCAAAACTGTAGTTCCCGAAAACGTTGATTTTTTTATCGCGGTGGTTCAGGCTCACGTTGTTATTGCTTTTCGAATATTTCCCTTGACCATATGCTACAGAAACACTTCCATTGGTGCCTTTGCGTTTGTCTTTTTTCATTTTGATGTTGATGATGGAAGTTCCGGCGGCATCGTATTTTGAAGACGGATTCGTGATGAATTCGATTTTCTCGACCGAACCGGACGGAATCCCGCGCAGATAATTGGCAAGATTTGTCCCGCTCATCGGCGTAGGTTTCCCATCAATCTGGACGATGATCCCGGTTTTGCCGCGCAGGCTGATGTTGTCGTTGGTGTCGACATTTATTCCTGGCGCTTTTTCCAAAATCTCAAACGCTGACGAACCGGTTGCGGCGATGCTGTTTTCGACATTGAGGATCATTTTCCCGTCCTGGCGCTCGATATACGGACGCGCTTTGGTCACGACAACTTCATTGAGGGTTTTGGCTTCCGGTTCGGTTTTCAGGATTCCCAAAGCGACATTTTCAGACGCCTCGAAGGAATTCCCCGAATAAAAAGGTTTTCCATTTTGTGTCGCGTTCAGGAAATAATTCCCAGCGGCAATATTGGTAAAAGTGAAGTTTCCTTTCTCGTCGGCATATTCTGTTTTCGTGAGCTTTTTATCAGAAGCGTCCATTAAGCAGACGATAATTTCGGAGGCGTTTTCCGATTGGAATTGCCCGGAGATTTCGACTTTTTTGCTTTCTGAAGTCTGCGCCGAAGCGAAAACAGCAAAAACCGACAGCAACAACAAAGTGATGAGGTGGATGAATTTTAACATAGCCAGGTGTTTTTGATTGGATGATTTTATTTGCAATTGGTGATGATAGTCTTGAGGACATCGTTGGTCGATTGGACATCGGATTGGTTAATTCCGGTGAGCGCGGTTTTCCGATTTTCCAAAACCAGATCCTGCACTTTTTGGATGATTGATTTTCCGGCGGCGGTGACTTCGAGTAAGGTTTTCCGACGGTCATCGGGATTGATTTCCCTCTCGAGATATCCGGATTGCACCAAAATCCCAATGATCCGTGTCACCGAAGCATTGTCCTTAAAGACGTTTTCGGCCAGTTCCTGCTGCATGATTCCGGGGTTTTCGAGAATCGCCCTGATGATCAGCCATTGGTCGATCGTAATTTTATAGCCGTGTTCGCGAAGCCTTTTCTGGGCGTAGTTCCTATAAGTACGGATGGCTTTATCCATGTTATAGAACAGGATGTCGTTGAGTTTTTCCATAATTTTTAATTCTATAGATATTTGATATATCAAATAAATTTAAAAATTAGTAGCCAGTCTGCAGAATTAGTTACAGTTGTGGTTTAAAAAATAAGGAAATAATTAACTTATTGAATTCAAACACAAAGCCCCGGACTAATCGGGGCTTTGTGTTACCATTTTAATGATTTGAATTTCCTTAATATGGATCTTTTTATTCTATTATGTAGTTTTCTTCCCTGAATAACCTTTGCCCAATCCCATAAAGGTTCTTTTTCCCATCCATCAGGAAATCCCATCGCTTTTACATCAACAACCGGATATCTTTTCAAAAGCATGTGCAGCCTGAATTTAGTTGTGTGTTTTGGATTAATGGTATTTAGTAAATAAATAACCATGCATAGCAGAAAATAAGCCCTATTGTTATTACTAACTGGTTTTGCATTAGGTATGGGATTTGGTTTTTTGGTAATTCGAATGAAGGTGTTTTTGGGCGCTAACGGAATTACAGGACTTATTTTAAGTTGTTTGTTCCAAAGTCTTGAATGGTGAGCACACACGTTTCGAAGGTATGTGAAACTATGCAGCCAAGATTGAAAAGTAGTTTCGTCTAATCCGAAATGATCGGCAATATCTCTTTTACCTGTATTTGGTTTAAGATTAGAATATAACATCGATAAAGATCCAAAAGATGAAATTTCAAAAAGCATCCAGCAAGGAGGCATTTTGGTCGTGTATTTCTTTTTAAAAGACAAAATAAAAGGCTCGGCACTTCGCTTGTACTCACTTGCTAATTTTCCTTGTGCGGACGAAAATAGATTAGCATCTACAAATAATGCAGGATTTTCATACCAGTATGCACCATGCTTGTGGGCTAACACATAAATCATTTTTGCTCTTATCGCGACTTCTATTTTTTCAAGTTCCGCCATTATAAACTTTCGTAACTCTCGATCAAAACAATAAAGCTTAAAAGCTGTATGAAAAGTTGCGCCTTTTTTAAAAACATGATTTTCTTTAGGCTGTTCTAAAAACGGGTATAAATATCCCGAAAATCTATAATAACTTAAATGCTCTAAAAGATGTAAAGCTTTTGATTCGTTTTCAATTATTAAACCTCTATCTTTTAATTGTTGTAGTTGATGAGAATAATCTAGTGCAGGTTTTGTGTAAGGCACTTTTGGCATAGGCACAAATAAAAAGTTCACCCTGAGCGCGCTGTTCTAACGGGAAGCGGGGTGAACATGTTGATGCAAAGATATATAGTTTCATCATTACCTGCAAGCACAACACAATCATTAACACCTACATTAACACCTTATGCACTATCTTGTGTAACATCAATTGAAAATACAATAGTAAGTTCTCAATGTTTATTAATGTTTTCAATAGGTTACTAATACTACCCAAACCTTATTAAGAACCATTTTAAATTACGCAAAATCGTATTTTACAATGACATTTCTTAATAAATTACTATAAAAATATGCCGTTCGTCGATTTTTTTGCTTTTGCGATTGTCGTTAAAAATAAAAATCGTATACATTCTAGATAGATTATACAAGTATATCATTGTCGAAAATAAAGCCTGAAGAAGAAGAAAGGGCAATCGCTACAGGATTTCGTCACACGAAAAAACCGCTTTCAGACGCACGCCTTTTTCCGTGTTTTCGACAGTAATGATCTCATTGTGTGCGTCGTGTTCGAGGAATAAATAATAACCTTTATCGGCCGCAGTGGTTAAGAATTTTGCCTTTTCGGGTAAAGTCAAAAGCGGTCTTGTGTCGTAACCCATGACATAAGGCAATGGAATATGGCCAGCCGTAGGCAATAAATCCGCCATAAAGCAAATGGTTTTGCCTTTGTATTGAATTTGCGGAATCATCATCTTTTCGGTATGGCCGTCGGCGAAAAAGATCCCGAAACCCAATTCCGAATTTTCCAAAAAATCGCCCTGCGGGCGGGTAATGAAATGAAGCTGGCCGCTTTCCTGTATCGGCAGAATATTTTCTGAGAGAAAGGACGCTTTTTCCCTTGCGTTCGGCTTCGTCGCCCATTCCCAATGGTTGTCGTTGCTCCAGAATCTGGCATTTTTGAACGCGACTTCATAGCCGGTTTTATCTTTATTCCATTGTATGCTCCCGCCGCAATGGTCGAAATGCAGGTGCGTCAGGAAAACATCGGTGATCTGGTCGCGATGAAAGCCATATTTGGCCAGCGATTTGTCGATAGAGTGCGTTCCCCAAAGCGAATAATAGCTGAAAAATTTTTCCGACTGCTTGTCGCCCATTCCGTTGTCAATCAAAATCAGGCGGTTTCCGTCTTCGATCAAAAGGCAACGTGCGGCGATATCGATGAGGTTGTTTTCGTCAGCCGGATTGGTTTTCGTCCACAGTGTTTTTGGCACCACGCCGAACATGGCACCGCCGTCGAGCTTAAAATTTCCGGCTTCTATAGGATAGAGTTTCATGGGTTAAATTAATTATAAGATTGAAAATGGAATGATTTAAAGATTCGGAAAACTGTTTTCTGCCATCTGCGACCTAAATTTCCTGCAAGTTAAGAAATCCAAATTTCCTGCGGATAATCCCAATAGACAAATTCTATCCGGCCATCCGTTATAAAAATGTTAGGTTTTGCGGCAAAAAGCTTTTAATGTAATATCTTTGCGGTTAATTTAGACAAAATCAATATAAGCTATGATTAAGGTATCAGATACGGCAAGCAAACGAATCGTCGATATGATGAGAGAAGATGGTTTTGATGCTGCTCAGGATTACGTCAGGGTTGGAGTAAAAAGCGGCGGCTGTTCGGGCTTGTCATACGAATTGAAATTCGACAAAGCGCTCGGGGAAAACGATAAGGTTTTTGAAGACAACAATGTGAAAATAGCCGTTGAGAAGAAATCATTTTTGTATCTCGCAGGAACGATTTTAGAATTCTCCGGAGGACTCAACGGAAAAGGATTCGTATTCAACAATCCCAACGCAAGCAGGACCTGCGGCTGCGGAGAAAGTTTTTCTCTTTAGCCGAATGTCAAAAGCCTAAAGCCTGAAAGTGTCCGTGATTGGCAAACTTTCGACTTTCGACTTTCAAACTTTAAGACAATAAATTTATGTCAAAATATACCGAAGACGATTTAAAGATCGAACTCGAAAACAAGGAATACGAGTACGGATTTTATACCGATATCGAGTCGGATACGTTCCCAATCGGGTTGAACGAAGACATCGTGCGCGCCATTTCCAAAAAGAAAGAGGAGCCGCAATGGATGACCGACTGGCGCATCGAGGCATATCGCGCATGGACAGAAATGTCCGAGCCGAACTGGGCCAATGTGCGTTACGAAAAACCCGATTTCCAGGCGATTTCGTATTATTCGGCGCCGAAGCAAGTCGACCCAAATAAAACATTGAGTGATGTAGATCCCGAACTTTTGGCGATGTACAAAAAATTGGGAATCTCCATCGATGAACAAAAAATGATGAACAATGTCGCGATGGATATTGTGGTCGATTCGGTTTCCGTAGCCACGACATTCAAGAAAACGCTCGGCGAGAAAGGCATTATTTTTTGCCCGATTTCCGAAGCGATAAAGGAACATCCGGAGTTGGTTCGGAAATATCTCGGTTCGGTGGTTCCGCAAAAAGACAATTTTTATGCTGCATTGAACTCGGCGGTTTTCTCCGACGGTTCGTTCTGTTACATTCCGAAAGGCGTTCGCTGCCCGATGGAACTTTCCACTTATTTCCGCATCAACCAGGCCGGAACCGGACAGTTCGAAAGAACTTTGGTGATTGCCGATGCCGGAAGCTACGTTTCGTATCTCGAAGGCTGCACCGCGCCAAGCCGTGACGAAAACCAACTGCACGCAGCGGTTGTGGAATTGATCGCTTTGGACGATGCCGAAATCAAATATTCAACCGTTCAGAACTGGTATCCCGGAAACAAGGAAGGCAAAGGCGGCGTGTATAATTTCGTAACGAAAAGAGGCATTTGCGAGAAAAACGCAAAAATTTCGTGGACGCAGGTCGAAACCGGATCAGCAGTAACCTGGAAATATCCGTCGGTCATTTTGAAAGGCAACAATTCCGTTGGCGAATTCTATTCGATTGCCGTAACCAACAATCACCAGCAAGCCGACACCGGGACGAAAATGATCCACCTTGGGAAAAACACCAAATCGACGATCATTTCCAAAGGGATTTCGGCAGGAAAATCACAAAACAGCTACCGCGGATTGGTCCAGATTTCCGCAAGGGCTGAAAACGCACGCAACTTTTCGCAATGCGATTCGCTGTTGATGGGTAACAATTGCGGCGCTCATACTTTTCCGTATATCGAAAGCAAAAACCCGTCTGCCAAAATCGAACACGAAGCGACGACTTCCAAAATCGGCGAAGACCAGGTCTTTTATTGCAACCAACGCGGAATCCCAACAGAGAAAGCGATTGCCCTGATTGTAAACGGATTCAGCAAAGAAGTACTCAATAAACTGCCGATGGAATTTGCCGTGGAAGCCCAAAAATTATTAGAAATTTCCTTAGAAGGATCAGTCGGATAACCTTCAAACCATATAAAAACAGACATGTTACAAATTAAGAATTTACACGCAAGAGTAGAAGACAAAGATATTTTAAGAGGCATCAACCTGACCGTAAATGCAGGCGAAGTGCATGCGATCATGGGCCCGAACGGTTCCGGGAAAAGTACACTTTCTGCCATAATCGCAGGGAATGAAAACTACGAAGTGACCGAAGGCGAAGTGATTCTCGACGGCGAAGATCTGGCTGATCTGAAACCGGAAGAACGCGCACACAGAGGCGTTTTCCTTTCCTTTCAATATCCAATTGAGATCCCGGGCGTTTCAGTGACCAATTTCATGAAAACCGCCATCAACGAAACCAGGAAAGCGAAAGGCCTTGAAGAAATGCCGGCGAATGAAATGCTCAAGCTGATCCGCGAAAAATCGGAATTGTTGGAGATCGACCGCAAATTTATGTCGCGATCTTTGAACGAAGGATTTTCGGGAGGCGAGAAAAAAAGGAACGAAATTTTCCAGATGGCGATGCTCGAACCAAAACTCGCAATCCTTGATGAAACCGATTCTGGTCTCGATATCGACGCTTTAAGAATCGTTGCCAACGGTGTCAACAAACTCAAAAGCGACAAGAATGCGGTAATCGTAATTACGCACTATCAAAGGCTTCTCGACTATATCGTTCCTGATTTCGTTCATGTTTTGTACAATGGGAAAATCGTAAAATCGGGTGGAAAAGAACTCGCCTACGAACTCGAAGAAAAAGGGTACGACTGGATTAAAGCGGAAAATTAGTTAGCAGTTATCAGTTGTCAGTTTGCAGAAACTCATAACTCATAATTCTAACTTATAACTAAAACAATGGAATTAAAAGAAAAACTCATATCCTCTTTCATGGCTTTTGAAGAACGTGTCGACGTCAATTCTGAATTACACGACATCCGCACTTCCGCCATCAAAAACTTCGAAACCAAAGGCTTTCCGACCAAAAAAGAAGAAGCCTGGAAATACACGTCGCTCAATGCGGTACTCAAAAATGACTTCAGCGTTTTCCCGAAAGTCGAAAGTGCGATCGAATTTGCCGATGTAAAGAAATATTTCCTGCACGAAATCGATACCTATAAAGTCATTTTTATCGACGGCATTTTCAGCTCGTTCCTGTCTTCAACGACACATGACGGACTCGACGTTTGCCTTATGTCCTCGGCCCTGACCAAGCCAAAATACAAAATGATCATCGACGAGTATTTCAATAAGATCGCGAGCAGTGAAGAAAGCCTGACGACTTTAAACACGGCATTTGCCATCGAAGGCGCCTACATCAATATCCCGAAAAGCAAGGTTCTGGAAAAACCGATTGAGATCATCAATTTCTCCACAGGAACCGAAGCCGCACTTTTGGTACAGCCGCGAAACCTGATCATTGTCGGCGAAAACGCGCATGTGCAGATTATCGAAAGGCACCAAAGCTTAAACGAAAATCCGGTCCTGACGAATTCCGTTACCGAGATTTTTGCCAAAAAACGCGCGATTGTCGATTACTACAAAATCCAGAACGACAACCTCGAAGCCTCGTTGGTCGACAATACGTATATCGCACAAAAAGACCAGAGCAATGTTTCGGTGCACACGTTTTCTTTCGGCGGAAATATTACGAGGAACAACCTCAATTTCTACCACCAGGGCGAACACATCGACAGCACGCTAAAAGGCATCACGATCATCGAAGGCAAGCAGCACGTCGACCACCACACTTTGGTGCAACACGCGACGCCAAATTGCGAAAGCCACCAGAATTACAAAGGGATTTTCGACGAAAGATCGACCGGCGTTTTCAATGGGAAGATTTATGTGGAACGCGAAGCCCAGAAAACCGATGCTTTCCAACAGAATAACAATATTTTACTCAGCGACAAAGCGACAATCAATGCCAAACCACAACTCGAGATTTTCGCCGACGACGTGAAATGCTCCCACGGCTGCACGATTGGCCAGCTCGACGAAAAAGCGATGTTCTACATGCAATCGCGCGGGATTCCGCAAAAAGAGGCCAAGGCACTATTGATGTACGCATTCTCGAACGAAGTCATCGAAAGCATCAAAATTCCCGAATTGAAACAACGCATCACCAAAATCATTGCGATGAAATTGGGCGTGAATATGGGATTTGATCTATAGCGTCATTGCGAAGAACGAAGCAATCAGGAGCTATTTCCCGCTTTCCGCTTCTATCTTTTGCTACGTAAACTCCGCAAAAGGATAACCGCTCCACCTGAGCGTAGCGAACTGACCGAACACAAATTAAAATTATTATTTTGTGAGGTAATCGGGGCTAGTCATCCATAGAACCACCGTCATTGCGAGCGCAGCGAAGCAATCTCATGGACTTTTACGGACGCTTCAAAAGATTGCTTCGTCGTTCCTCCTCGCAATGACACCGTTCCAACTACTTCTTAATGCTCCCGATAATTCCTTTCAGCAACGCATTAAAATCAAACCCCGGATCTTCCTTCAGACCCATTCTTACAATCACCAGATCCAGCGACGGAATGATGAAGATCATCTGTCCCTGAAAGCCATTGCACGAATACAAATCCCGCGGCGCGTCGGGATATCTTCCGCTGGCGTTGAGCCAGAAATGAGCACCGTAAAAACCATTGGAATCCTTGGTTGGCGTCGCGACATATTTCGCCCAGCTTTCATCAAACAGTTGCTCACCGTTCCAATTTCCCTTGTGCAGATACAACAATCCAAGTTTCGCCCAATCGCGTGTCGTTGCCCAGCCATAGCTCGATCCGACATAATTTCCGGCCATATCGGTTTCCACAAACATAGAATGCATTCCGATCTTGTCGATCAGCGCCGAATACCAGAAATCGAGGTATTCCTGGTGCGTTTTAAACTGTTTTCGCAAAATCCCCGACAGTAAATTGGTCGTTCCCGAAGAATAATTCCAATGCGTGTCGGGCTCAAAAGCATACGGTTTATCACGCTGCACTGCTGTCATGTCTTTGGCGAGGAACAGCATTCGCGTGGCATCGGAAATCGTCTCGTAATCTTCCGTCCATTCCAATCCGCTGTTCATATGCAGCAAGTCGCTGATGGTAATTTTGGCGCGTTTGTCATTTTTCCATTGCGGTACCGGAGCCGGTTTAAAAATGTCAATTTTGCCCTGTTTCTGTAAGATTCCGAACAAAGTCGCCGTCACGCTTTTGGTCATCGACCAACCTAAGATTCTCGATTTCTTATTAAAGCCGGCGTCGTATTTTTCACCGATAATCTTGTCTTTATAAACCACGAGCACCGAACGCGTACGTTTTTGCTTATTGCCTTTCTGGTCAAAAGCCTCATCGATTGTCTGGTGCAGTTTGCCATAGTTGATGTTGGGGAAAAACGTGTCCTTCTGCTCTAAATTTCCGTAGGGGAAAGGCAATTTGTTTTCGGTTTTTGTCCTTTTCGGAATGTCATAAGGCCGGGTTGTATCAAAATCCGAGTCCACGAGAACGGCGCCCAAACCTTCGCGGAAAACCGCTTTGCGTTCGTTGAGTCCGAAAATCGTCGCCGTGGCAAACTTCCGGCTATCGTCAATTTTATTTTTGGCCAGATCGACAAGCGCGATGTCATTGTCGCCTTCTTCAATCATCTGCAAAGTCCGGCCATCGGAAAAATGTGCCGATGCGACACTTTTGGCCGCGAATCCCGTAATCAGGTCCAGTTTCGGGTAATTCATAAAAACCACAATCGCAATTATGGCGAGGAAAATCAGAAGAAACAGCGGTGTTTTTTTCATCGGAAGCCGAAATCTTTAAATGTCAGGTAAATGTAAAAAAAACGGGCAATAAATAACATAACATTCGGAATTATGGTTTTAAGTTTTCGTACTTTTGTGTAGAATTTTTCTAAATAAAAAATGTTAGACATCACTAAGATAAGGGCCGATTTCCCGATATTAAACCAAAAAGTCAACGGCAAACCGCTCGTCTATTTTGACAACGGCGCGACCTCGCAAAAGCCACAGGTTGTGATTGATGCCATTTCAAAATATTACCAGGAAATCAACGCGAATATCCACCGAGGCGTGCACACTTTAAGCCAGCTTGCCACGGATGCTTATGAAAATTCCCGAAAAAAAATCCAAACCCATATCAATGCCCAATTTGCACATGAAGTGCTGTTCACTTCGGGAACGACACACGGCGTCAATCTGGTGGCCAACGGATTCGCTTCGGTCTTAAAACCGGGCGATGAAATCCTTGTTTCGGTGATGGAACACCACAGCAACATTGTGCCCTGGCAGATGCTTTGCGAAAAAACCGGCGCAGTTTTGAAGGTTATTCCAATGAATGAAAACG
>DATHGE010000360.1:0-2717 GCA_035317805.1 Flavobacterium sp.
TGCCTGACGCCTTTTTTGGTATAATAGCCGTATTTTCCGTCCCAGTGCATGGAGCGTTTTACGAATTCGAAAATGGCCGTCACTTTTTCAGCATTCGTGGTCGCATTTTTGATAATCGATGCCAGATCCTGTTCGAAATAAAGCCTTTCTTCCAGTTCTTTCCCGAATCTTTTGTCCTTATAAATGGTTTTGGCAACGCCCTCCCAGGTTGTCGAATAATTCTTTTCGGGCACATCGGGAAACCGTGTCTTTTCGAGTTCGTGCACCACCGAGGACCGGTAGTTTTCTATGTTGTCTACATAATCCTCTTCGTTCAATGCCGGCATATTCTGCGCCGTGTAGACGCTGTTGATTTGCTGGTAGCTCAGGTTGACGCTTTGCTGGTGTTCATTCGAATAATTCTGGTAACCGCCTACGATTTTCGCGTCCGATTTCACATCGCCCAAACCGATAACACTCGGCTTATAGATGAAAAATTCAGGGATCTCCGTACGGTATTCCGCGAAAGCGACCGGAATGGCATATTGAAAATGAAAAACCGGAAATTCCATCAGGTCTTCCGACCGTAAGGTATACCTGAATTCAATCACCGAACCCACTTTCACATTCGGCATAGTGATCGAAGCCACTTTCCAAAGTTCATTGACATCCTGCCTGAAACTGCCTTCACTGTTGAGTTTTGCCTTGGCGATTTCACCGTTTTCGATATTGTAGGTGATGCCGTTTGAAAATTTGACATAATCATTATTGAGGTTTTCGTAACCTACATAATACGGTACTTCAAAATTGGCCCATTTGAGCCCTTCTTTCTTATAGATCTTAATGCGGAATTCATATTCGTGATAGGCCGTAAAGCCGTTATTGCGGTCATACCTGAAATAAGTCTTTGCCTTGTTGTATAATATCGCCGCGACCGCGCTGGTGTCAGCCGGATAGGATTTTTCCTGAAGCTCCTTGAGTGAGACTTTGCCCAACTCAAATTTTTGGGCATTCATCATAAGGACCGGAAAAAGTAAAAAGAACAGGATTTTAAAATAATGCATACCCGTTTTTATCAGTATCTATTTGTATGTCGCTCATTATGCTTTTACCAATACGATTTTTTCATTAGACTGGTCGATAATCTTCTGGAAAAACTCCTTAACAACGTCATAATACTCAGAAGAAATGATGGCTGTATTGATATCTTCCGTAATGGTAATCTGAATCTTATTGCCCGTATTTCCTATGGCATATTTAAAAGCGCCCATGTTTTCTCCGGTCACGAGATTCAGTGCTTTTGGCATTGATTCTATTGTATATCCTTGCGGAATATCAATGCTGATATTATACCTGTTCTGTTTTGGGTAACCGAAATCGACCGGGTATTCCCGTTTTTCCTGCTTAAACGGATTTTCCCTTTCGGTAAGGAACAACAGTGGTGCAATGTAAATCTTGCCATTGATGATTTCGACGCTTTTGGAATCCTTGAACGAATAGGTTTCTACGATCGGTTTGGAAAGATCCAGGTCATTGTCCCTTACATAGTCATTGATTTCAATACTGTTGTTGGTGTTTTCCAGCGTTTCGAGATAGTTGTCTTTGTTGGTTCCGGCATTTTTCACCCTGAAATCAAGCGCTTCATGGTCGAAATACTGGTTCCTGATTTTCCCTTGGATGGTGGTTCCTTCAGGATTGAGGTTATACGTTAAAAAAGTGATTTCCTTAGAAGCCGCATTCGGGATTAGGCCCACTTCTATAGAAGAGCCATCCTTTCTTATCAGTCTTCCGAACCAGTTCAAATCGCGCAGGGGAAGAACATTCGGGACCGAATATTTTTCGGTGGCGTCGAGCAAAATCATACCATCGGGGGTTTCCACCGCTGCAATTACATAATTAAATGCAGTCCTGTTCGGGAACAGCGCAATGCCGTTGGAGCGCGTGCTGAGTAAAACCGGATTGGCATTGATTCCCGAATAGCGCAGCATCGCCGTAAGCATAAGGTTGATCTCGGCAACATTTCCCGTCTTATTTTTGTAGGCAGCCTTTACGCCATCGTTGCAATAGTAACTGTTAAGTCCGTCCCATTTGACGCTGGTCTTGACATAGTTGAAAATGGCCCCGACGATCTCGTTTATTGAAATCAGCCCATTGGTGAGTGCTTTGACATCGGTTTCAAAATAGCCGGTCTTGTTGAGTTCGCCTCCAAAATCGTCATCTTTATAAATGGTTTCGGTTACGGTTTTCCAGTCGGTTGAATAAGATTTGAAAGGCGTATTCGGATATTTGACGACCGACAGTTCATGTGCGATACTCGAAGTATAATTGCCAATATTGTTTACGTAGCTTTCTTCCTTCATTGCCGGCAGGTTCTCGGCAACATAAGTCGTCCGGGTTTCCAGAAAACTCAATTTTTCCTGTGACATTGAATGGACAATGGTACCCCCGGGCTCGTTTTCATCACGGTAATTGTAATTGATCGATTTGTCGCTTTTCTCGACCGTGATTTTCGGAAAGACAAAACCTTTCTGGCTTGTATTGTACACGAAATATTCCGGGATATAAGTCTTGAATTCCGAATAATTCACCGGAATCCCGGTCTGGAAATCCCAATCCCGGATTTTGCCGATGATCGGCGATTTGATCGTATATTCAAATTCAATCACCGAACCTTCCTTAACGCCCGGCATCGTAATTTTCCTTTCGCCTACATATTTATTGATCTTGTCGTCAAATTC
>DATHGE010000361.1:0-4945 GCA_035317805.1 Flavobacterium sp.
ATACCGGATGTATCGCACAGGCCGCCTATTATATGGAAAGCAACGGCGAAGCGGCGATTTTTGACCCGTTGCGCGAAGTGCAGCCTTACATTGACAAAGCGGCAAAGGACAATGCAAAGATCAAATATATCTTTGAGACGCATTTCCATGCAGATTTCGTTTCGGGGCATTTGGATCTGGCTAAGAAAACCGGCGGGAAGATTGTTTACGGTCCGACTGCGAATCCCGAATTCGATGCCATTATCGCAAAAGACAACGAAGAGTTTAAGGTTGGAAATTATACCGTTAAGGCAATCCATACGCCCGGCCACACGCTCGAAAGCACCTGTTATCTGTTGATTGACGGGAATGGAAACGCACACGGAATCATAACCGGCGATACTTTATTCATCGGCGATGTCGGCCGGCCGGACCTGGCGCAGGAACTCGTGGGCGATTTGACGCAAGAAAAGCTCGCCTCTTATTTATTCGATTCACTTCGCAATAAGATTATGCCTTTGGCCGATGACCTGACCGTTTACCCGAGCCATGGCGCCGGAAGCGCGTGCGGAAAAAACATGAGCAAGGAAACCACCGATTCGCTTGGTAACCAGAAAAAGACGAATTATGCCTTGCGTGCCGATATGACCCGCGAGGAATTCATCGCTGAATTGCTTGACGGATTGGGTGCGCCTCCCGCCTATTTCCCGCAGAATGTGATGATGAATATCCAGGGTTACGAAAGCCTGGATTCGATATTGGAAAAATCTTTCCGTCCGCTGAACGCGAGGGAATTTGAGGCACTGGCCAACCAGTCGGATGCGATTGTGCTTGACGTTCGCCATGAGAACGATTATATAAAGCAGCACATTCCGGGTTCGATATTCATCGGAATCCAGGGCAATTTTGCGCCATGGGTCGGCGCTTTGATTATGGATGTGAAACAGCCGTTGTTGCTCGTTACGCCAGAAGGCCGCGAAGAAGAAACCATTACCCGATTATCAAGGGTCGGATTCGATCATGTGCTGGGTTATCTCGAAGGCGGGATTCCGGCTTGGGAATCGGCAGGATTCGACACCGATTCGGTCGCTTCGATTTCGCCAGAGCAATTCGCTTCAGAATTTACAGCCAAAAGCATTGTAGTCGATGCGAGAAAACCCGGGGAATATGAAGCCGAGCATATTGAAAACGCACTGAATATTCCGTTGGACACCATTAACAATCATTTACAGGAAGTTCCGAAAGACGGGGATTTTTACCTGCATTGCCTTGGCGGTTACCGTTCGGTGATTATGGCTTCGATATTAAAATCGCGCGGATATCACAATCTTGTCAATGTCGAAAAAGGAATCAATGGCATCAAAAATACCGATGTGGCGCTGACACATTTCGTATGCCCGTCGACTTTAAAACAACAATAACAAAAAATTAAGTTATAAAAATACCGATAACTTATAATTTTAAATACTTTTGCACCACTCAAAACAAAATTTTAAATTAATTACAATGAAAAAAATTCTTTTGTTAGTTTCTGCAGTTGCCGTTTTAGTTTCATGCAACAAAGCTGGAGAAAATGAATTTATCGTTAGCGGAACCGTTAAAGGGATCGAAAACGGAAAAACCGTAGTACTTGAAAAACAAGATTCTCTCGGTCAATTAAAACCTATCGATACTGTAAAAATCGAAAATGGGAAATTTACTTTCAAAGGATCTTCCAAAGAGCCTGAGATGCATTTGATCCAGGTGGAAGCGCTCAATGGCAAAGTGCCATTTATTCTGGAAAACGGCGATATCAATGTTGAAGTCGACAAAGATACCGTAGGGAATTCTAAAGTTTCAGGAACTTATAACAACGACGAATTGACCAGCTTCAAGGCAGCCGGGATGAAAGTGCAGAAAAAAATGATGAAGTTCCAAAAGGACAACATGATGAAAATGCAGGAAGCATCGCAGAAGAAAGATTCTGTTGTAATGAACAGCTTAAGAAAAGAATACGGAAAATTCCAGGAGGAATTCGTCGCACAGTCTGACGAGTACGTAGCCAAACACCCGAAAGCATTCATTTCTGCTTTGATTGTGGAAGGCATGTTCAACCAGATGGTTCCTGATGTTGAAAAAATCAAGAAATACTACAACGGACTCGATGCGTCCGTAAAAAATACAAAACCAGGAAAATCGATCAAGACCAAACTGGACAAAATGAACCAGCCTGCGCCACCGGCACCGACTCCGGAAGACGCTGCAGCCCCTGCGGCCGGACCAGCAGTAGGAAGTGTTGCCCCTGACTTTTCAGCGACGACTCCGGACGGCAAAACCGTTTCATTGAAACAGGCTATGGGCAAAGTGACAATCGTTGATTTCTGGGCATCATGGTGCAAGCCATGTCGTGCGGAAAACCCACATGTAGTGGCTTTGTATAACGAATTGCACGCAAAAGGGCTCAATATCATCGGGGTTTCTTTGGATAAAGAAGCAGCGCCTTGGAAAGAAGCTATTGCTACCGATAAACTGGGCTGGAACCAGGTTTCAAACCTAAAATGGTGGAAAGAGCCAATTGCGCTGACGTATGGCGTACAATCAATCCCGGCTACATTTTTGCTTGACAAGAACGGAAAAATCGTTGCAAAAGATTTGACCGGCGATGCTTTGAAAGCTAAAGTAAATGAACTTTTGGCGGCTAAATAGTCGACCTTGAACTTATAATTAAAATCTCCGCCTGGGGGGGGATTTTTTTATTTAATTCAATTCCAAAGGGTTAAAAAATGTAGTGAAATTAAGTACCCAATTAGTTTGGAAACACCGAAACTGTTTTTATATTTGCAACCGCTGAACGGGGAGATACTCAAGCGGCCAACGAGGGCAGACTGTAAATCTGCTGTGTGAACTTCGCAGGTTCGAATCCTGCTCTCCCCACAATATTTTAAATAAGAAAAAACCACAAGTTCACTTGATGGTTTTTTTGCTTTAAAATATTGCGTAATTCCCTTTTAGAAAAGAAATTATCAATTGGAATTGAATTCCCTGCAAACTCCAATTAGTTTTGCTCAAAACCGCCATATTCTTCATCCGTCACCCTTTCCAACCAATTTACAATCCCTCTTTCTGTATTCGTGCTGATAGCAATATGGGTAAATGCCGCATCGCGAGAAGCCCATGCCAATGTTTTACATCAGGGAGGATTTTGACGACATCGCCTTTATGGAGCAGTTGAATTGTTTTTCCCTTTTCCTGATAATAGCCAATTCCATCCGTGACAATTAAAATCTGGCCGCCCGGATGCGTATGCCAATTATTCCTTGCACCAGGTTCAAATATTACGTTGCCGATTACGGTATTAAAAACTGTTTCATTTACCAATGGCTTTATCCAGGCCGTTCCAGTAAAATATGCTGATGGTGCCAACTCGCCTTTTGGAAAAATTTCGAAGTCTGAAGTGTTCATTATATTTATTTTTTAGCATCTCAAATTTACGACAGCCGATGTGTTTTCCTTTATCCTTTATCTCGCTGTTAACATTAAGTTTCGGGGTTGGTCGAATTGTGGCAGATTGCAATTGTTGCGAGATTGATTTTGCGACACTATCTACAACCCAATTTCCGGTCTCGCGTGAGGGATTGCTTCGCCAGTTCGCTTCGCTCATGTACAGCGGCATTCTCAAGCGCAGCGCAGAGATACAGCGGAAAGCCCGACAGTGGTGCAGCGGAGCCGGTGGCACGCCAAAACCTTCACACCATTGCAAAAAAAAATCCCGATTTGCATCAGGATTTTGTGGTTTAATATTTTATTATTCGAGGGCAAAACTGACCGACACGTTTGCCGTGACATTGATTTCGCCGATTGCAACCGTTTCCCTTGGTGCGCCGCCTCCACCCACTCCGTCGGCTTCCGCTTTCATGGCGTAAAACACCGGTTGCGGGTTGTAGCCCTGGGAATTGTCGGAAATCGTGAGCGCCTTGCCCACTTTCTGTCCGAGTACCGAAACATAATCCTCCGCCTTTAACTTCGCTTCCTGCATGGCCAGTTTGCGGGCTTCCGACTGGTGCATCGCGAGTTTCGAAGAGCGGAATTCGACCGTGTTAATCCTGTTGATCCCAGAATCAACCAAGCCTTCCATCAAGCCGTCGTAAAGCGCCAGATCCTTGAGCAGGATTTCGATAGTTTGTGTGGCGACGTAATTGTATTTTTTCTTGTCGTAATCATATTGCGGATTCAGGGTAACACGTTTGGTTTGCACATCGGCAGCCGGCAATTTTGATTTTTTGAGGTACTGGACGACTTTCTCGGTGGTCATGTCGTTCTGTTTTTTCACCTCAGTGGCGTTGGCGCCTTTGTTTTCGACTGAGATGGAGATAAAGGCCTGGTCAGGGGTTACCTTCACCTTGCCTTCGCCCGAAACCGAGACCTGCGGGATTGGCTTCATTTCCTGTGCCTGTGCTGCCGTGAGCATAAAGGCGAAAAGGATTAAGAGTGTTTTTTTACTCAGGCTAAAATTGTTTTTTTGGTTTTCGTGACCCGAGCGCGAAGGGCGAACGGATGAAATAATCTTCGATTTCATGGTTTTTTTATTTAGATGATTGCGGGCCGACTTTCAAATGTTGTGCCATTATAGCTTCCCAAACCGCTCGAGCGCGAATAATAACAGGATCGGAATGGCTAACAGTACGACCATCAGTGTATTGTCGGTAATCATCGCCGGTTCTTTCAGGATCGTGATCAGATAGCCGCCGATCGCGCCGCCAAAGTGTGCGGTGTGGCCAATATTGTCGTTTTTGGCTTTCATGCCGTAAATCGAATACAAGAGATAGCCGATCCCGAAGATGTAGGCCGGAATTGGGATTGGGATAAAAAACAAGTACAGGCTCATCTGAGGCTGCAAAAGAATCGCCGAATATAAAATCCCTGTTACGGCTCCCGAAGCACCAATCGCGCGGTAGCTGTAATCGTCTTTGTGCATGATCAGTGTCAG
>DATHGE010000362.1:0-2583 GCA_035317805.1 Flavobacterium sp.
GTGCGCCTCATTGCGCAAATACTGGATCACTTTTAAGGTTTCCGATTTTTTATCCAGATATAATGGCGCCGAATCTCCGGGGTAAAACAACTCCTCGAGCCTTTTCGCAATGCCCACGATGGCGATTTTGCCGCGCAAATCCAAAGCTTCAAAACTTTTCAGCGCTGAAGACAGCTGCCCTTTTCCACCATCGATGATCACGAGCTGCGGCAATGGTTCGTTTTCATCGAGCATTCTTTTGTATCTGCGGTAAACGACTTCTTCCATCGAAGCGAAATCGTTCGGGCCGTCGACGGTTTTGATATTGAAATGGCGGTAGTCTTTTTTGCTCGGTTTCCCGTCCTTAAAAACTACGCAGGCCGCCACCGGATTCGTTCCCTGGATGTTTGAGTTGTCAAAGCATTCGATGTGGCGCGGTTCTTCCGAAAGCCGCAAATCCTTTTTCATCTGTGCCATGATCCTGGTCGTATGGCGGTCGGGATCTACAATCTGCATCTGTTTCATCGCATCGATGCGGTAATATTTGGCGTTTCGGATAGACAGTTCCAGGATCTGCTTTTTATCGCCGAGCTGCGGAACGGTAATCCGGACGTTTTCACCCAAATCGACTTCAAACGGCACGATGACTTCCTTAAATTTAAGGCCGAATCTCTCGCGCATTTCGATAATCGCCAATTGCAGCAATTCTTCGTCGGTTTCGTCGAGTTTTTTCTTGAGTTCCAATGTATGCGAACGGATGACCGACCCGAGTGAAATCTGTAAAAAATTCACATACGCCGCGCTTTCATCCGATACAATCGAGAATACGTCCACATTAGTGATTTTGGGATTGGCCACCATAGAGCGCGACTGGTAATTCTCGAGCACTTCGACTTTCTGCTTCATCAGATGTGCTTTCTCGAATTGCATTCCGGCCGCATAATCATTCATCTGTTTCTTGAAATCGCGCATGCTTTCCTTGAAATTCCCTTTTAGGATTTCGCGGATCCGGTCTACATGCAACTGGTAGTTTTCAAGAGATTCATGCCCTTCGCACGGCCCTTTGCAGTTTCCGATGTGGTATTCGAGGCAGACTTTGAATTTTCCGCTTTCAATATTTTTTCCCGTCAGATCATAGTTGCAGGTCCGCAGCGGATACAATTCCTTGATCATGTCGAGGATCGTATGGATGGTTTTGAAACTGGTGTACGGACCGAAATATTCAGATCCGTCCTTAATCATTCGGCGTGTCGAGAATATTCTTGAAAAAGGTTCGTTCTTGATGCAGATCCACGGATAGGTCTTGTCGTCACGCAACATCACGTTATACCGCGGCTGGTGTGTCTTGATCATGTTGTTTTCGAGCAGCAGCGCATCCGATTCGCTTTTAACGACGATGTGCCTGACCGAAGCGATTTTGCGCACCATCACGCGCGTCCTGCCCACATCATGCACTTTATTGAAATAGGAAAGTACGCGTTTCTTGAGGTTTTTGGCTTTGCCGACATACAAAAGCTTGCCATCCTTGTCATAATACTGATAGACGCCGGGACTGTCCGGAAGCGTTTGCAATTGGAGTTCAAGTGACGGATTTTCCATAAAACAAAGTTAGTGAATTGAAGCAATCAAAATGAATTTTGAAGGAGTAGGCGGCCGATTTTAACTACTTTTATACTTTTATTGCAAATTAGAATTCTTATGACCAAAAACGATTTGCGGGCAACATATAAAGCCAAAAGGGACGCGCTTTCCCAAAATGATATTGCCGAGAAAAGCCTTGCGATTGCCAACGGACTTTTGCCGCTTCCGATTTGGGACAAGATGTATTTCCATGTCTTTTTGCCTATTGTCGAGATGCATGAAGTCGACACCGAATGTATTTTGCACCTGCTTGCCGGAAAAGACAAGGAAATCGTGGTTTCCAAAAGTGATTTCGAAACCCGGAAAATGACGCACTTTCTCTTAACCGACAATACCAAAATCAAAAAAAACGACTACAATATTCCCGAACCGGTCAATGGGCTCGGGGTTCCGGCAAATGTGATCGAGGTGGTTTTTGTGCCGCTGTTGGCTTTTGATGTTTCCGGAAACCGCGTGGGTTACGGCAAAGGCTTTTACGATAAGTTTTTATCTCAATGCAAACCCGAAACCATCAAAATCGGACTGTCGTTTTTTGACGCCGTAGATGTGGTGCACGATGTTTTTGAAAGCGATGTGAAGTTGGATTATTGTGTAACGCCGGAAAAGACATATAAGTTCTAAGAATCATTGTCATTGCTTTGCTGCGCTCGCAATGACGAAACTACGCGCAATTACTCTTCGCTCCTGAAGCGTTCCAGATTATTTTTGAAAACCGGGTTTTCGGCATTGTGGTTTTTTCCAAAAGCTTTCTTGTTGAAGACAATCAGGATACCGACTCCGGTGGAAATCGCCATATCGGCAACGTTAAAAATCGCGTTGAAGAAGGTGAATGTTTTCCCGCCCCAGATTGGAACCCATTGCGGCAAAACAGCATTCTCTATGAATGGGAAATACAGCATATCGACCACTTTTCCGTGAAACCAGGCACCGTAAGGCCTGTCGGTAAACAATGTCGCAAGCTGG
>DATHGE010000363.1:0-9803 GCA_035317805.1 Flavobacterium sp.
TTGTATCCAACATTCATAATAATCAGTCCGCCCAAAGCGGGTCCGGCCGCAAAACCCAAATTCACCGCCAAGCGCACCAATGTCAACGCGCGCGTCCGGTTTTCGGGTTTCGCATACGCGCCAAGCGAAACGAACATCGCCGGGCGGAACATATCGGCGACCGCCATAATGAGGAACATGCCAACGCATAATCCGCCGAATGATGTAATAAATTGCAATCCGAGAAGCATGAGTCCGCTTGTAAACAGGCTGAAAACCATTATTTTATAGAACCCGATTTTGTCGGATAATTTTCCGCCAAGCCACGAACCCAACATCGATCCCAATCCGAAACAAACCATAACCCAGCCCACGCGGCTGTAGGAAAAATGCAGATCTTCCTTGAGGTATTTGGAGAGAAAAGGCAAAACCATCGTTCCGGCGCGGTTGATAAAAGTGATGATGGCAAGGATCCAAATCTCACGCGAAAATCCATGAAAGTTTTTAAAGTAGCGCTGAAGTCCGGCTTTTAGCATGTCGTGAAGTGCATTTGAGTCGCACAAATTTACAAACTCTGCCCTGATAAATTAAAATGTTTTGCATTTTCATTTTGCTTATTTTTGCACAAATATCGCGATATGAAAAAGGTTTTACCGACAGCAATTCTCTTCCTCACATTTTTTGGTTATGGCCAGCAGAAATTCGATCCGGCCGCAGTCGCAGCTTTCCAGAAAACGATTAATTCGGAATATGCCGACGCGAAAAAGAGTCCGCTTACTCCCGAAGACCTCAAAGATTTTCACGGACTCGATTTCTTCCCGGCAAACCCGAAATATTTTGTAATCGCCAAATTCACGCGCACAACCAACGAGCAGCCATTCCCAATGAAAACGTCAACCGACAGGCTTCCGGTATATGTCAAATATGGCGAGCTTGCCTTTTCGCTTGACGGAAAAGATTTCAGGCTCAATGTTTACCAAAGTGTCGAGCTCGTTAAGAAAGAAGGTTTCCACGATTACCTGTTCCTTCCGTTTTCGGATTTGACCAGCGGCAACGAAACCTATATCGGCGGACGTTATATCGATTTGAAAACTTCAGGCGGCGATACGATGGCAATCGATTTCAACAAATCCTACAATCCGTATTGCGCCTACAACCATAAATATTCCTGCCCGATCGTACCTTTGGAAAACGACCTCAATATCGAAATCAAGGCCGGCGTTAAAAAGTTCCATGATTGATGCGGTATGTCAATTTACATACGCACCAATTTACGGGCAGCGCGGAAATTCTCGAAATCGTAAACCAATATCCGCAGGAATTTGATGCCGCGATTCCGTATTATTCGATTGGAATCCATCCGTGGCATATTTTGGAAAGCAGGATTAAAGCCGATCTGGAAACCATCGAAAGCAAACTGTCATCGCAAAATTGCCTTGCCATTGGCGAATGTGGATTGGACAAACGGATTGAAATCCCGATGCAATTGCAGGCAGAAGTTTTCGAAGCGCAACTGGCATTGGCTGAAAAATACAAGAAACCGGTCGTAATCCATTGTGTGGCGGCGTTTTCGGAATTGATTCAGGTGAAAAAGAAACTGAGAATTTCGGTTCCGATGATCGTCCACGGATTTTCAAAGAATACAGAAACGGCAAAACAGCTTTTGGATAATGGGTTTTATTTGTCGTTTGGGAAATATTTGTTGCGAAACCCGGAACTGGAAAATATTTTCAAAACCGTTCCCGACAACCGGTTTTTTCTCGAAACGGATACGGTTGAAGAAAGCATTTCAGAAGTGTATGCGCTGGCGGCAAAATACAGGAATATTGAGGTAGGCCAATTGGAACAAATAATAGCAAGTAATTTCACAACAGTTTTTACGACAAAACAAATTAACAAATAACCGAATACACTTTTACAATGGCAGAATGGACAGAAAGGGCGGAGCTGCTCTTTAAGAAAGAAGGATTGGACAAATTAAAAAAAGCGAATATACTGATTGTCGGCGTTGGCGGCGTAGGCTCGTTTGCGGCCGAATTCATTGCCCGGGCAGGCGTTGGAAAAATGACAATCGTCGATGGCGATGTGGTCGATATTACGAATATCAACAGGCAATTGCCGGCGTTGCATTCGACCGTCGGGATGCCGAAGATTGATGTAGTGGGCGATCGGCTCATGGACATCAATCCCGAATTGCAGCTCACGAAAATCAAGGAATTCCTGTCGCCCGAACGCGCTTTCGAGATTGTGACCGACGAATATGATTTTGTCATGGACTGTATCGACAGCCTCACGCCGAAACTAAACCTCATTATTGCGTCCAAACGCAAAAAAATCAAGATCATCAGCAGCATGGGCGCGGGCGGAAAAATGGAAGCCAGTAAGGTGAAAGTCGCCGATATCAGCAATACCGAAAATTGCTTTCTTGCCAAGGCGATTAAGAAAAGATTGAAAGCGGTCAAGATCGATAAAGGTGTCAAAGTGGTTTTTTCGTCGGAAATCCAGGACGAAAACAGTCTCAGGAAAACCGACGGCAAAAATTATAAGAAATCTTTTTACGGAACCAACAGTTATATGCCCGGATTATTCGGGTTATACGCTGCGGAAACGGTCATCCGACACCTCTTAAAACAGGAAAAAACAGATGATTAGAACCGTTATTTTTGATATGGACGGCGTGATTGTCGACACCGAGCCCGTACATTATTATGCTTTCCAACAGCATTTCAAGGAATTGGATATTCATGTTCCGGATGAGCTGTATGCAACGTTTACCGGAAATTCAACGAGAAATGTTTACCAGCGGTTGAAGGAAATTTTTGCGCTTTCTGAAGAAGTTGAAAAACTGATCGACATCAAACGTGCCATTTTCAATGATGCTTTCGATAAGAAGGAAGATTTATTTCTGCTCGACGGCGTTGAGAATTTGATTAAGGACTTACATCAAAACGGGATGCAGCTGATTTTGGCTTCGTCTTCCGCCAAGGTCACTATCGAAAGGATCTTCACGCGTTTTGATTTGCACCAATATTTCACCCATATCGTAAGCGGCGAGGATTTCCCGAAATCGAAACCGCACCCGGCGATTTTTGAATATGCGGCTTCGTTGTCGGTTGCGCCAAAATCAGAATGTGTTGTCATTGAAGACAGTACGAATGGAATTAAAGCAGCAAAGGCAGCTGGGATTTATTGTATCGGCTACAACAGCGAGCATTCGAAACTGCAGGATTTATCGTTGGCGGATAAGGTTATTCAGCATTTTGATGAATTGGATTTTGAGAAAATTAGTGATTTAGGCGACTAAGATTCCCCTCCTTTGGAGGGGAATTAACCCACTGCTTCCTTAAAAACCTTTAAACACCTTTCGCGTGCTTCCTTATGGTCGACCATTGGTTCGGGATAAGAAAAATATTCGAGTTCGGGAATCCATTTTTTGATGTATTTCAAATCCTTATCGAATTTCCTCGTCTGTTCGGTTGGATTGAAAATCCGGAAATAGGGCGCCGCATCCACGCCACTTCCGGCATTCCATTGCCAATTCCCGATGTTGGACGATTGTTCGTAATCGAGCAGTTTTTCGGCAAAATACGCTTCGCCCCAGCGCCAATCAATCAATAAATGTTTGCACAGGAAACTTGCCGTGACCATGCGCACGCGGTTGTGCATGAATCCGGTGGCGTTGAGTTCGCGCATTCCGGCATCTACCATCGGATACCCGGTTTTTCCTTCGCACCATTTCTTAAACTCAGTTTCACTGTTTCGCCACTTGATATTGTCGTATTTCGGGCGGAAGCTTTTGGTGACGGTTTCGGGAAAATGCCACAGGATCTGCATAAAGAATTCACGCCAGATGAGTTCATTGAGGAAAGTCTTATTATTTTCAGAATTGGCTTTGGAAACGATTTTCCGAATGCTGACCGCGCCGAAACGAAGATATATACCCAGTCTTGAAGTCTGTAATTGCGGGAAATTCCGCGTCGTTTCGTAATTTCCGATAAGGCTTTTGGAAATATCGAATGGCGGGATTTCAATTTCTGATTTTTGGAAACTGATGTCTCTTAGTCCTAAAAACGGATAATCGTGTTTGGTGATTTTCGGAAGCAAATCTTCTGATTTATATTGTGATAAACCCTTTTTTATAAAGTTTTCTTTCCATTTTTTGGAATATGGCGTGTAAACTACATAAGGCTTTCCATCGTCTTTCACCACTTCGCTTTTTTCGAAAATCACCTGGTCTTTAAAGGTTTTAAATTCGATATTTTTTTGCTTCAGGAATTGGGCAATGGAGGAATCGCGCTTTCTTGCGTAGGGTTCATAATCGTGATTGGTGTAAACCGCCGAGATCTTATTTTCCCGGATTAATTTGTGGAAAACGGCTTCAGGATCGTCGTAAAAAACGGCAAGTGAACGTTTGTGTTCTTTTAATCCTTGATTGATTTCCGCCAATAAATTATGGATGAATGTCACACGGGTATCGTCTTCAGGCAATTCCGACAGGATATTTTTGTCGAAAATAAAAACCGGCAACACTTCTTCAGAATCTTCCAAAGCATGGAATAACCCTACATTGTCCTCCAATCGTAAATCGCGCCTGAACCAGAATACTATCATTGAATCGTTTTTTGAGGAGATAAAACTTCCCGCTTTTAAAGAAAGCGGAATTTTTATAAATGTACAAAACGTTCAATCATAATTAAAAAATGTTAAACAAAATAAACTTCGAATTAAGTTATAATTAACATTTCCCTTTTTTATGAATTTGTAAATTTGGACAGTAACTAAACTATCACAATTATGAAAAAAATGCTCCTCTTATTGGCAATCACGATTGCTTCTTATTCACAAGCACAAATTAAAACCCCACAGCCGAGCCCGGCCGCAACCATAAAACAGGTTGTCGGGCTTACCGATGTTGAAGTCGACTATTCGCGTCCCGGAATGAAAGGGCGTACGATTTTTGGCGACCTCGTGCCGTTCGGGAAATTATGGAGAACCGGGGCGAATGCCAACACGACGATTTCTTTCAGCGAAGATGTGGTCATCGGCGGCAAAACGCTTGCAAAGGGAAAATACGCGTTGTATACGACACCAAAAGCCGACAACTGGGAAGTGATTTTCTATTCCGATTCAGACAACTGGGGAACGCCGGAAGAATTCAAAGAGGAAAAAGTGGCTTTGCGTGCCAATGCAAAACCGGAAGCGCTAAACCGGAATGTAGAATCGTTTACTATCGGAATCAATGGATTGGATAATAATTTCGGGGTTTTGGAATTATCATGGGAAAAAACAATCGTGCCTCTGAAATTTGAAGTGCCGACACAAAAAACAGCCATAGCCAGTATTGACAAAGTGATGGCAGGGCCGGGGACAGGTGATTATTTTTCGGCAGCACAATATTATTTCCAGTCGAATGGCGATTTGACAAAGGCGCTGGCTTATGCAAATAAGGCAATCGAATTGAACAAGGACAAACCGTTCTGGATGTACCGTTTAAAATCTTTGATCCAGGCGAAAACGGGTGATAAGAAAGGCGCTATCGAAACCGCTAAGACATCATTAGCAATGGCTTCGGAAGCTAAAAACCAGGATTATGTCAAAATGAACAACGACAGTATTGCAGAGTGGAGTAAGAAATAAACTCGCTCTAAAGATTAAAAAATCCTGTCCCGTTTTAAATGAGACGGGATTTTTTTATGCTTCCATTTTTTCTTCCGCCTGGAGGAAAAGCTGTATGGACGCCGAAAGCATAATGGTCAGCATGGCGCCTATAAAATTGAGCCATAAGAAACTCACGACATCTAGGTAATAGATATAGAAAATGAGCAATTGGCTTATCGATGCGCCCCAGAAAATGGCTTTTGCCTTTACGAATTTGATGTAGAAGCCCACGAGGAAAATTCCGAGTACGGTCCCGTAAAAGATGGATCCGACGATGTTGACGAGCTGTATTAAATTTTCGAAAAGCGTTCCGACACACGCAAAAAGGATTGCGATAATTCCCCAAATCAACGTGAAGAATTTGGTGGCGTTCACAAAATGCTTCTCCGTTTTTTCACCTTTGACATTGCGTTTGTAGATATCGATTGCCGTTGTAGAAGCTAATGCGTTGATTCCGGAAGCTGTTGATGACATTGCCGCAGAAAGGATTACGGCAAGCAATAAACCGATCAGGCCTTTCGGAAGATAATTGAGGATAAAATGGATAAAAACGTAATCCTTATCGTTTGTTTCGGCCTTGCCATCCGCTTTGGAAATCAATTCGCGCGCCTCATCCCGAAGATCGTTTTCCTTACTCGAAAGCGCCACGAGTTCCTTTCTCAGGATCGGATTGTCATAATTCTGGTTGAGATGGTCCATATAAAGCAGGTTGATTTCTTTCTTTTCCTCAGAAAGCTTATCGAGCTTGTTTTCAAGTAGTTTGTATTCGTTTTTGTAGATCGAATTTTCAACAATTGCCTTGTTGTTCGGATTGAAATTCAGCGGCACCGGATTGAATTGGAAAAACACAAAAACCATCACGCCTATCAGCAATATGAAAAACTGCATCGGCACTTTCAGGAAACCGTTCATGATCAGTCCCATCTGGCTTTCCCTGATGGATTTTCCCGAAAGGTAGCGCCCAACCTGCGACTGGTCGGTTCCGAAATAAGAAAGCGCCAGGAAAAACCCGCCCGTGATTCCGCTCCAAAACGTATAACGCTCTTCGGGATCAAACGAAAAATTGACGACATCCATCTTATGGTTCGCCCCCGCAATATGCATCGCATTGCTGAAAGTCATATCGTTCGGCAGCAAGTGAAGAATGAGGAAAAAAGTGATGATCATGCCGCTCATGATTACGAACATCTGTTGCTTCTGGGTAACGTTTACGGCTTTTGTTCCGCCGGCGAAAGTGTAAACAATCACCAGGACGCCGATAACGATATTCATCAAAGTCAGGTTCCAGCCCAATAATGCCGACAGTATAATTGCCGGGGCATAAATCGTAAGTCCGGTTCCCAAGCCGCGCTGTACAAGGAATAAGATTGCTGCGAGCGACCGTGTCTTTAAATCAAAACGTTGCTCTAAATATTCGTAAGCCGTAAAAACCTTGAGACGGTGGTAAATCGGGATGAAAGTATAGCAGATGACGACCATCGCAATCGGCAATCCGAAATAGAATTGTACGAAACCCATCCCGTCATGGTAAGCCTGCCCCGGAGTGGAAAGAAAGGTAATCGCGCTGGCCTGTGTCGCCATAACCGAAAGCCCAACGGTATACCACGGCGTCTCATTGCTGCCCAGGATATATTCCTCGACATTCTGGCTGCCTTTGGTTTTCCAGACGCCATACACGACTATAAAAAGCAGTGTTACTGAGAGTACGATCCAATCGATTTGCTGCATCTTAGGAGAACATTTCCATGATTAGACAAAAGAGCATAATATAAATCGCATTGGCGATCAGAACCCAGGTATAGCTTTTTTTCCAGATGGTGGTTTTAGTCATCGTTGGTTATTTTTCAGGTTGTATTGAAATCAGGTTCGCCATGAGCCGGAATGCGCCCGGAACGCCTTCAGGCAATTCACGGAAAAAACTCAAGCCGGTATAAATGTAATTCCCTTTCCCGTATTTTGCCACGAGCAATGCTCCTTTTTTATCCGATTCGCCTTTGTCATGCGAGGCCAGGATAGGAGTGAAAGCTTTGTCCCATTCGCCAGGATAATATAAACCTTGTTCCTGTTTCCAGCCTTCGAAATCTTTGGAAGTGATTTTATTCGGGAAATTGAGTAGCGGATGGCTTGGCTCCAAAAACCTGACTTCGGCATTTTCTTCTGTAACACGATCGCGTGAAATCTTAAGTGGAAACGGCGCGATATCGGGCGTTACAAAATCGTCCATCGTATTGTATTGTGCAATCATCGTGTGGCCTTTCTTTACAAAATCAAAAAGGATGTTTTGTTTGAATGCCAAAGCGGAAACCGTATTATAGGCACGGATTCCGGTCATGACGACATCAAAACCCTGCAAGCGTTCTTTCGTAATTTCCTCCGGTTTCAGGATGGTAACTTCATAGCCCATCTGCCTGAGGCTTTTAGGGACTTCATCTCCGGCACCCATGATGTAGGCGATTTTTTCCTTCCCGGTTTTGATGTCAGGGTTGATGAATTTGGCTTCCGACGGTGTCAGCACTTGCTGTCTGGAAATATGGTCGTAGCTGATAATCGTCTGGTCGCGATCAAAACGCTTTCCGTCAACAATAGCAATGCTTTTGGCGGTAATCTCATCTGATTTTTTAGGCGATTGCACTTCGAAGTAAACGGTTTGCTCTTCGCCTTTGCGGGAAAGTGAAAACGCGATTGATTTTGGTGTGGCTTTCCAGTTTTCAGGCAATTCCAATTGCAGGTCGCCTTTGATATTTTCTTTTCCGGCCTTGATTTTCACGCCGACGGTTTTTGTCTTTTCCCCATCAAAAATGGTGACTTTCTCCAGAATGGAAGTCGTCACATCCGGGACAACATCAAACGGCCGGTAGACTTCGCCTTTCACGTCATCGTTGTATTTGTATATGATTTTGAGCTCAAACGGAATAGTTACGCCATTGATTGCAATATTGAAAGTGACGCTGATATTGCGGATAACATCCGGAATCCCGATATTTTTCTGGTCGTCTACACGATACATTCCGACGGTGCCTTTTTCCTTAAGCCAGTAAGGTTGGGTGAATTCGGTGTTTTGCGGTAGGATGATTTCTGCATCGAGATTTTGGAGGGCATTATTTTTCAAATCAGAAACCTGAAATATCGTGCTGGTTGGCGGAACCGTTTCAATTCCGGTCAGCTGCATCGGAACATCACTTCTGTTGATCGCCTCGATTTTTAATTTGACAGTACTTCCGGGAGTTGCTTCCTGATTATTAGCCACGGCCTCAAGATACAATCCGGCACAGGATGCTATGGTTTTTTTAATTTCTTCAGATTTAATCGGCTTCCAATGGTTTTCATCCAAAGCTTCAATCATCGAATAGGCTTTTATCAAATCGGGAATACTTGCCGCCGGATTTTTGAAATCATAATTCTTTTCAATCTTTGCCAGCAGTTCGCCGATGGGTTTTCCGCCTTTGACACGGTTCCAGGAGGTATCTATTCCGTCAAAAATATTGGATTTGTCTTTCGGCGCATCGCCTTTTAGGAATTCCAGATATTCCGAATCTTCGCCACGGACACCGGTATTTCCAAAGCCCTGAGATTGGTGCCTGCTGCGGCTTAGTGCGGCAATTTCCTGGTTGGATTTCCCCAATAACGGATAGTAGACGCCGGTTTCAAGGCTGATCAGATTGGTTTTGTCGGCTTTATCGAATTTCTCCTTGCTGCCGTAAAACCACCATGAGGTATTGAAGAATATGCGTTTGGGCTGCCACAATTGTACCGATTCCAACTGCTTTGGAAAAACGGAAGCGTTGTTTACCTTGTCAAAAGCTTCCAGGCTCAATATCGCCGAAGACGTATGATGTCCGTGTGTGGTTCCGGGCGAGCGCGCATCAAAACGGTTGATGATTACATCGGGCTGGAATTTCCGGATAATATAGACCACATCACTCAGGACTTCCTCCCTGTTCCATATCTGTAAGGTTACATCGGGATTATTGGAATAGCCGAAATCGTTCGCCCGTGTAAAGAACTGTTCGCCGCCGTCAATTTTGCGCGCTTCGAGTAATTCCTGCGTACGAATGGTGCCGAGCAGTTCGCGCAATTCCGGGCCAATAAGGTTTTGGCC
Source organism: Flavobacterium sp. (assembly GCA_035317805.1). Classification (GTDB taxonomy): domain Bacteria; phylum Bacteroidota; class Bacteroidia; order Flavobacteriales; family Flavobacteriaceae; genus Flavobacterium. The sequence continues at coordinate 9,737 of DATHGE010000363.1, forward strand.
GCCATCGCCGCGGGTCAATGACAAATAGCCCGTACGTGCTTTTTTCTCATTGGACATATACGAAATC
>DATHGE010000364.1:0-3367 GCA_035317805.1 Flavobacterium sp.
TCCGAATTGTCATTGACCGTATGGAAATCTGATTTTTCATAATCAGCATACCAAAGTTGGTTGAGTCCGATTAATGCGCCGGCCGCGAGTCCGGTTTCTAAAAGCACTACCCCATTCCTGCGCGATTTGTTTAAAGAATCGGCCGGTTTTAGGAAATTCCCGATGCCGTTTTGTGCCACAACCGATTGCACCGAAAGGAACAGCAGCAAGAAATAAGATATGTTTCTGGTCAATTTCAAGATTATCGTTTTATGCCCTGGCTGTTGATCCAAGCCACGTATTTCTGGCGATTGGCTTCGTGCTGGGCCGGAGTTACGGCAAATTCATGGTAACCGAAATTGGTTACGCTGGCACAGAAATAAATATAATTGTGCTTTTCCGGATTGAGCACCGCGTCGATGGCTGTGATGTCGGGCATCGCGATCGGGCCGGGCGGCAAAGCGGCATACATATAAGTATTGTAAGGCGAGTCGGTTTCCAGATCTTTATTCAAGACCCTTTTGATCACTTGTGTCCAGTCGTTTGAATTTCGCTTCACGGCATAGATTACGGTCGGGTCGGCTTCGAGCTTGATCCCGCGATGGAACCTGTTCAGGTAAACACCCGCAACCCTTGGCCTTTCGTCTTTCTTAACGGTTTCCTTGTGGACAATGGATGCGATGATTGTGGCCTGGATCGGCGTCAAGCCCTGCTCCTTTGCTTTTGCGATGCGCTCTTCGGTCCAGAATTTACGGAATTCCTTCGCCATCCTTTCGCGAAATTTATCGGCAGAGGTGTTCCAGAAAAACTCATAGGAATTCGGCACAAACATCGCGAGGACGTTTTCTTCCGTAAAGCCATTTTCCTTGAGGAATTCCGGATCTTTGATGGCGGTGATGATGCTTAAACTGTCGGCTTCAATCTGCGAGCCAATCCTTCCGGCAAAATCCTCGAGCCTTTCCTGGTTGTTGAAGGTGAGGTCGACCGGAACATTCACACGAAGCGAATTGATGATATCGTTGCTGTTCATTCCCTTTTTCAACAGGAAACGCCCGGCTTTTTCAGAGCGCTGCGGATAGGATTTCTTTTCGGCAACGGTTTCAAAACGGTCCATTTTGTCGACGTAAGCGCTCATGATTTTCTTCACGGCCTCATAATCGGAGCCGGTCGGGATATTGATATAGACTTCTTTCTGGTCAAATTTGGTATTGCTCGCAAAAATGTTGCGGTACATCATATAGCCATAAACGATTAAGCCTGTAACGACAACTACTGAGGCAATGGCGAGTATTTTCTTTGGTTTCAAACTGTACTGTTATTTTGGTGGTTGATTAACTGGAACAAGGCTTCGTCTTTGTATTTTCCGTTGACAAGATTCCATTCTTTTTTGGTCCCGATATGCTGGAATCCAAAATTAGTAAAAAGCTTCAGACTTGCCTCATTTTCGGTATCAATATTCGCATATAATTGGTGAAGGTTCAGATGCGTGAAGGCATATTTGAGCAGCAGTTCCAATGTTTCTGTGCCGATTCCGGAATTCCGGCTGTTCGGATCCTTAATCAGAATCCCAATCCCGGCGCGGTTGTTCCTCGGATCAAAATCGAACAAATCAATCAATCCGACCGGAAGGAAAACATTATGGCGGCAAATCGCGAGCCGCAATTGCTTGGCCTCAAAAATATCCTGCTGGGCATTTTTGAGGTATTCCTTAATCAGGAAACGGCTGTAAGGCGTTTGGGTGTTGCTCACTTCCCAGATCCGCTCATCGTTTTCGACTGCGTAGACGAATTCGAGATCTTCTGGTTCAAGCGCACGCAGGAAAATATTCGGGCCGGTTAATGTTAGCATTCGATGGTTCCTTTAAAGACAAATGTCGCCGGGCCTTTGAGGAAAACGTCGGTGAATTTTCCATCACTTTCGTGGAAGGAAACTTCGAGTTTTCCGCCTTCTACATTCAGGTTCACGATATCGGAATCCGTTTTTCCGATTGCTTTCATCGCAATGGCCACGGCAGTCGCGCCGGTCCCGCAGGACAAGGTTTCATCCTCTACGCCTCTTTCGTATGTGCGCACAGAAAAAGTATTTGCATCTTCCTGCTTTACAAAATTGACGTTGCTTCCGGCTTTTCCATACATCTCGCTGTAGCGGATTTTGGCACCGAGGGTTTTTACGTCGAGGTTTTTGAGATCGTCTTCCATCTGAACATGATGCGGCGAACCGGTATCGAGAAAGACATATTCGGCGGTGATATCGACGGTTTCGACATCTTTCATCTGGAGCGAAACGATGCCGTCATCAAAAATGGTCGCATGGTGCAGGCCGTCGGCGGCGATAAATTCGGTTTCCTTTTCAATCAGGTTGAGGCTTTTCGCAAACGATACCAGACATCTTCCGCCATTGCCGCACATCGAACTCGTGTTGCCGTCGGAGTTGTAATAGACCATTTTGAAGTCCGTTTCATCGTCATTTTCGAGCAGAATCAGTCCGTCGGCGCCAATTCCGAATCGCCTGTCGCACAATTGTTCAACCAATTTGGTGTCTTCTTTTGGAAAAAGGCCCTTGCGGTTGTCAATCATGACAAAGTCATTTCCCGTTCCCTGGTATTTGTAAAAAGTGATTTGCATTTGAAGATTTGATTGCAACAAATGTACGAATTAATACGAAATGTGGTTCTTCGGATAATTTTCAAAAAATACTGCGCAAAGCCTTGACCTGTAGGATTTGCCAATTAAAAGTTAAACGTGTTAAACGAGCGTTAAACTCTTTTTTTGAAAAAATTTCTTTTCTAAATTTACGCAACCAAAATTATAACCAGACATTGTTTAACCCTAATTTTAATTTAAAAATGAAACAGATTTCAAGTTTATTTTTAGTGTCGTTACTGAGTGGGGCAACAACGCTCGGTGCATACAAATTGTTCATTGAAGACAATGGCCTGCTGTCTGGCAGAAAAAATGTTGTCACCGTTGCGCCCGAAAATTACACCAAAACCGTAGGCCTTGGCGCCGAATCGGTTGATTTTACAGATGCGGCCGATAAGACGGTCCACTCTGTCGTTCACGTAAAAAATGTTTCCTACCGCACCGTCTCCAATCCGATGATGGAATTCTTTTACGGCTACAAGGGCGGCCAGCAGCAGGAACAAGTCGGAACCGGATCCGGAGTGATCATTTCCGAAGACGGTTATATCGTCACCAACAATCATGTGGTTAAAGATGCCAACGAGCTTGAAATCACACTCAACAATAAAAAAACCTACAAAGCCAAAGTAATCGGTACCGATTCTAAAATGGACATCGCGCTGCTGAAAATCGACGCGGATGAGAAATTGCCTTACACCGTTTTTGCCGATTCCGACAATGTGAAAGTGGGCGAATGGGTTTTGGCG
>DATHGE010000365.1:0-7151 GCA_035317805.1 Flavobacterium sp.
GGAAAGTGGGTAAACACTTCATCCGGCAATGGCCATGTTTCAATAAACTTAAACCTTGAAAAACCATAAGCTGCAAGGAATCCCGAAAATGTCAAGGCATCTGATACGATAAAAAACCACATCATTAATTTGCCATAATTCGCTCCTAATGGCTCATTTCCGCCACCCCAGGTTTTTTGTTGACTGTCTGCAGTAGTAACTGTCGCTCCCATAAAAGTTGTTCGTTAAAAAGTTCCCAAATTTACGTTTTTTTCTTATTTAAAGAAATATAAAAATAAAAACAAATATACCCATAATAAATCAAGGAAGTGCCAGTACATTGCACCTAGCTCTATTCCAAGGGTTTGACGGGAATTGTATTTTTGTTTAAAATGATTATAAATTATGATTAAAAGCGAAATTAATCCGCCCGCAAGGTGCGCCAAATGCGTCACGGTAACAACATACAGGAATGTGGTCGTAATCGTGCTTTCGCTTCCGGTAAAATAATATCCTTGCGCAACGATCTGGCCGAAGCCGACAAACTGCATGACTACGAATAAAATGCCCAATCCCAGCGTGGCCAAAAGAAAAGAAGTCGTTGCCATCCTGTTGTCTTTTTGGATCGCTTTTTTAGCCAGGTGAAACGTAATGCTGCAGCAGATAATTACCGCTGTACTGATGAAAAATGCGCTCGGCATCTGAAAATCCTTCAACCAGTCGGCTCTTGATTTGCTCACCACAAAGGCGCTTGTCAACCCGGCAAACATCATCGTCATGCTTACCATTGCGAATAACAAAATGAGCTTGTAAGAACGGTCGGACCTCGATTTGTGCTCTTCGGCCGTCATTGTAGTTTGTGCCATCATCTGAAAAATTTATCTAAAATATAAACGATTTGTAACAAAGTAATATAGGAAACGCTTACCAGCATCAGTGTCTTGGCCGCTTTGGAAGTGCGCAGCTGGTATAGCCTTACCGCATAGAAAAGCATCCACAGCCCGAGCAAAAATACGATAATTGCGGCTACCGGTGTGATATATAATTTTCCGGTATAACCAAGCATCGGAAGCAGCGAGGCGATAATCAGCCAAACCGTGTAAAGTATGGTCTGCAGCGCAGTCGATTTGTCTTTTTTCCCTGACGGAAGCATAAAAAATCCGGCCTTTTCATAATCTTCATATAAAAACCAGCCGATCGACCAGAAGTGCGGAAACTGCCAGAAAAACTGGATCAGGAATAATGTCCCGGCCTCAATGCCGAAATCTCCAGTAGCAGCCACCCAGCCCAGCATAAACGGAATCGCGCCCGGAAAAGCACCTACAAAAACCGACAATGGCGTCATGGTCTTCAGCGGCGTGTAAACACTGGTGTATAAAAATATGGAAATCGCGCCGAACATGGCCGTTTTCGGATTGATCATGTAGAGCAATGCCACACCGATAAGCGTAAGCAGACTGGCAATGATCAAAGCATTATTGGGCGTCATCCTGCCGGAAGGGACAGGACGGTTTTTGGTACGGTCCATCAAGGCATCGAGGTCTTTTTCAATCACCTGATTGAAAGCGTTTGAAGCGCCAACCATACAATAACCGCCGACCATCAGCATCGCCAAAACAGACCAGCTGAACGGATGCGCAGCATCAAAACCCAACAAATAACCGGCAATCGAAGAAAACAGCACACTGACCGCCAATCCTGCCTTGGTGATTTCTTTAAAATCGGTAAAAATGGCTTTAATGGAAAAAGTATTTGCGTTTGCGTTCAAAGCGGTTCTCATTTGTGTTTTCATCCCAACGCTTTTGGGTCGCGCAAAGGTACTTTATAGAAAATGATTTGGCAAAAAAGTAATCATAAAAATAAAAGTTTCGCCAAACCCCGCTTTTTAATAATCGGGCAGCGATAAAAAAGCAGCAAAATCAGGGTTTCGTAGCGATGAAAATCAAATTGTTGTAGCCTTTTTTCCTATCGTAAGCGATACCGTTTGAAGCATAATACTCTTCAAGTGAGTAGATTTCAACGTCTTTGAATCCGGCTTCTGTCAAATCTTTGAGCAGTCCTTTTTTGTCGTAGTAATATCCGGGTACCTTAAATCCTTTGAAACCGGTGTCCCTGTTCCCAACCCGGTCGCCAAGGACAAACGAAAACAGGTTCCGCAATTGGAAATAAAAGGTCTTTGAAGTGGCGCCGTATTGGTTGTGGACTGTGCCGATCAGGATTCCTTTCGGCTTTAAAATCTGCAGTGCATTCTTGTATATCGTAAGCCGGTCGGCCCTGAGCGGGACATACGTCAGCATACTGTTTAGTATCGTAACCAGATCAAAAGTCTCGCTGACCTTATTGTAATCTTTGGCATCTAAAACCAGCGTTTCCGTAAAGGAATCGATGTTCCATTTCTTTAGGTTTTCGTCGCATTTGGCAATCATATTCTGCGAAAGATCTGAAGCGACGATCCTTACCGGCTTGTAAAATTCGGCAATCGATTCAATTTCCCTTCCTGTGCCGCATCCGATGATTTTAATCGTTTTGATTTCGCCAGTCGATTTGTAGCGTTCTTTCGCATTCCCCAACATGAAAATTTCAAAGTCAGACGCCTGCTTGAGCACTTCCTGTGTTGCAATGATGTTGTCTTTCTCCCAAAAATCTTTGACTGTAATTTTCACGTTTGCTTTTATTGAATTCCTTTAGAATGATATTTTTATGTGGGACATTTAAATCGTAACAAAAGTAGAATTTAACCCCAAATATACAAGTGTCTGCCCAAATATTAATTTTGGCGGTTTCAGGGCTTTAATGGCGGTTTTTGTTTTTGTTTTTTCGAAATAAACTTATCCGTCCGTTACATTTACGTAATCCTTACACCAAAAGCTTTAACGGAGTGCAAAAAAATTTGATGGACCAACCGCTAATAATCAAAATACCAATTGAAAATATCGCAGCGCAATCCAACCGAAAACCAGCTTGTCGTTTCCTTAAAGGTCGCCGCCGTTTCCGAAGCCGGATCAAAATTCCGAAAAATATAGCTCGCAAAAAATTTCATATTCGTCGCCGGATTGACCAGGTAACCGGCCTGGATATCCGCTATAAAAATATTCGTCTTGTTTCCCTGGCCTACTTTCACACCTTTGTCGTAAGCCCGCGCCACGTCGTAGTCGCGATAAATATTACCGCCATAATTCAACGTGTCGGTTGCCGTGTTGAAATCGAGTCCGCGCACGCCGATCGTAACCTTCGCATCGGCAAAATAACGTCCTTTATGGTAACGTGCAATCGCAATGGCCTCGCTGAAATTGCCGCCCCATTGGTGCCCCAAACTCTGGTTGCTGTGCGCATAATTCGTCAATGGATCGCTGTGTGCATAAACATACGGACGCACGCGATTGTATTCAACCTGGAGCAACAGGTTCTCAATATTGAACGCATTGAAATATTTCACGCCCACCTGGTAGCCGAATTTGTTTTTCCAGCTTTCATCGCCATCCTTGATATCACCAAGTGAAAATTCATCGAGGAGAAACTGCGTATACATATTGACCTGGTTGTTCACCTTGTATTTTCCCGTAATTCCCAAAAGTGCGTTTCCGCTTCTCGCAGACGACGCAAATTCTACCGAACGGTAAAAGATAATCGGGTTCAGAAAACTGGCATCAAAGCCACGTCCGTTCGTATTGGCCCAAACCACCGATTCGAAAAAGCCGATATTAAGCCTTTTGGAAGCGTTCCAACTCAGGTAATGGTTGGCCATGAATTTGGTCTTATACGTCCGGTCTACAGTCACATCGGGACGCACATCCTTGAGGAACATATAGGTATTCGTGTATTTGATTTTCCAGAAACTGGTGTTGATTTTGAAAAACGGATACGGACTCACACCGTCGGTTGTAATCAGCGAACGGTAACCATCGCCGATAAAATTGCGGCCGTAACCCAATTGGATATTGATCATCTTGCTTGGCGTATACGTAATATTCGCTTCCGCCATAGGCATGTCGTAGGAGTCCGATTTGAATCTTTTCGCAATTCCGATTCCGGGAACAATTGCCGGATCGCCGCCTGATTCTGCCCGGATCGACTCTGAATAGCGGTTGTAATAATCCGCAAAACGGCCCTGGCTTTCATAAATGGTCGTCGTAAAGGTAAGCTCTTCGCCCAAACCGCCCTGAAGCTGCAATCCGCGCGTATTGATGTAAGTGCTCACCGATTTATTGCCGGTGCTTTGGCCCATCTGCAAATCAAAAATAGGGTTCATCGTAAACCAATAGCCGTCGCCCTGGATCTGGACCGTATTTTCATTCCACAATTTCCTTCCAAACCAGCTTGTCTTATTTTTCATCAGCTTCTGGTTGGCCTCGCGGAGGTTGTAGTATTTGGAAACCTCGGCATAAGTATACGGTTTTGAAGCCGTGTGGTTGTTCGTGCCAACCTGGTTCATCGCATCGTCAAACTGCGCGTAAAGGCTATGCGAGAATGGAATATTGAGGTTGCTTTCGAACTTCGGCTCATTGAATTTATGATAGACGATGTCATCGTATTCGGTCAGTTCCTTGTTGCGGTTCTGCGTGTAATTTTTCGATTCCGCAATCTTTGCCGCTTCGGCTTTGGCAGTCGCTTCCGCAGAAATTTCCGCAGCGCTTTTGAGCGGAATGGCGATTTTTATGGTGTACTTTGAATAAGTCGGATTGCCGTTGTATGTTGGAGGCGCAATTTTAGGAAACTGCTCGAAAACCCTTTTGGCTTCTACAGATAAATCCTCCTGTGCCGCGTCGACATATATTGCGTTGAAATTCCCTTCGGCATCCACTTCAAAAAGCACGATAATGCTGCCTTTGAAATCGGCCCCGAGACTTTGCGGCACCTTGAAATTATTAAACACAAAATCCTGGACTTCGTTATAAAAGCAATTTTCCAAAGCTTTGTCCTTTTGTCCCTGGCAGTCCGGAAAAACCGGCAGCTGATCGACACTTTGGGTAATCACCTGCGCATTTCCGAAGAAAAATCCGAAAACCAAAAGTAAAGATGCAACGTATTTTTTCATGTTTTTTTAATTGTAAACGTTAATAATTACCGTCGGAAACCTGTCCGCCTGCAATTGCTTTTGCCGATGATGTCCCGATTCGCTTTACGCCAAGCCGGATCATTTCAACGGCCTCCTCGTAAGTGCGCACACCGCCTGCAGCCTTTACCGGAAGCGGCGAAGCGTTTTCGAGCATCATAATAATCGTTTCGGGCGTGGCGCCATTGGGAAGGTTGTTTTCGGTCTTGAAAAATCCGGTGGATGATTTTACGAAAACACTGTCATAATATTCCTCTTTGAAATTCGTTAGCACCACATTTTTAATCAGTGACGAAAGCTGCACAATCTGTTGGCTGTTGAGCGCTGCTACCTCGATAATCCATTTGACGATCTTGTGGTTGTCGAGTCCGAGTTGTGTGCAAAGCAAAATCTCTTCCTTCACCAAAGCCGTATCGCCATTTTTAAAAGCCTCATAATTGCATACGAAATCAAGATCGTCGGCGCCGTCGGCAATGGCCTGTTTCGCTTCCTTGAGCTTTTTCTCCAACGGAGAATTGCCTTCAGGGAAATCGATTACGGTTCCGACAGTCAGTTTTGATTTCGCCTCAGCAATCATCTTTTTAGCAATCGCAACCATTTCGGGGCGGATCATAATCAGCTTAAACTGTTCGTCAATCGCTTCCCGGATGAAACCTTTGGCGACCGCCAGATTTTCGGCATCGCTGATTCCGGCCTGCATTGCGGTTTTTAAATAGGTTGAATCCAGATATCCTTTAATGTTCATGTGGCTTTAATGAGATAGTCACTGCTATTTCACGCGATAAAAATAAAAAAATCCCACCGAAGTGGGACATAATTCTGTTCTTTTAATTATAAAGCTTTCCTTTTTAGGTAATTTCCGTATAAAAGCATCGCTAAAACCGCTAAAGTAGCGCCAAAACAATTCGCGGCGACATCATTAATATCGGCTTTCCGGGTATCGGTAAACAATTGCTGCATGATTTCGATACTTATTCCGTAGCACAATGAAGCCAGAAAAACTTTCAACAGCAGCCATTTCCGGCCTGCGACCATCCTGAAATACAGGTACCACAAAATCGTAAAGACGAAATGGAAAGTGATGTGCGCGTATTTATCCGCGCCCGGTAATTCTGCAACAGCAGGCAGTTTCTTAAAGCTTACCAGACAAAGCACCGCCATAAGCAGCGTCCAGGCAATGGCAAGAAATAAATAGAAATTTTTATTCGCCAACCAGCTCTTTATAGGCATCGCTTGAAAGTAAATTATCAAAATCTGCCGTATCGCTCACTTTTACCTTAATCATCCAGCCTTTTCCATAAGGATCGCTGTTTACAGTCTCGGGTGCGCTTTCAAGTGCGTCATTGAATTCGATGATTTCCCCAGCCAATGGCAGGAATAAATCAGAAACGGTTTTTACCGCTTCAACGGTTCCGAAAACTTCATCTTTTTCTAAAGTCTGGTCTAAAGTTTCCACTTCCACATAAACGATATCGCCCAATTCCTTCTGTGCGAAGTCGGTGATCCCGACAGTGGCAACATCGCCCTCAAGGGAAATCCATTCGTGGTCTTTAGTGTATCTTAAATTTGCAGGTATATTCATTTATCAGTTGTTTTGTTTTTTTATCAGAGGCACAAATGTAAAGTTTACGCCGTGAATTCTAAAATGTTTTTTGTCTTAATTTCCAAAGTTATATCGCAGTGTAAATCCGGCGCGGATATTCGTAATCGGGAATGACGTCGAAATGACGGCCTTAGAGAACGAATGGTCATAATAGAAAATCGCCGTCAGGTTTTTGCTGAACGAATAATCGGCGGTCAGTTTGGCCGACCAAAGATTCTGTCCGCCCGATAGCTGGTTGTTGTCGTAATCGAGGTAGCGCACAATCGTTTCGCTGTTCCGGTAAGATCCGTCGAGCTTGATGTTGATATCGCTCTTGATGATTCCGGTCGGGTTGTCGGCCATTTTGGTCGAAATGATCACATCCTTGATACGGTAACCCAATCCGACCACATATTCGATTCCTTTCACTTCCGTGAGCAAATTGTTGTCGAAACTCATTGACATGGCGCGGTCTTTTTTCATTTCGACGACAGCTTTAAATGAATTCTTAAACTCCATATCGACTTTCATCAACGG
>DATHGE010000366.1:0-9278 GCA_035317805.1 Flavobacterium sp.
CGCAGTCATTATACAATTACTACCGGACTTTCTCGGCCTCGATCAAAACAATCGCCCATAGTGAACTCATCAAAACCATTTCCACAACAACGGATATCGCGGGACTTTATGATCAGGTAGAAAAACTAATCAACCCGGCAGTAGATATGGCATACCACCTGTCGGTCAAAAAATACTCTGCAGCGGTTTATGATGCCTCGATAGTGATTTCCGGTCTCAAAGGCGATGACGATTTCAAACCCGTCGCGAAATCATTCCTCAAATATGGAACACTAATTTCTACAGTGGCCAGTGCAGAATCTTCGGATGAGGTCAAAAAGGCGATTGCAGCTTCGGTACTTCCTGCCGGAAGTTCATCCATTAAAAGGAATACGGCTTACAGCATAAGCCTTAACGCTTATGTGGGCGGATTTTACGGGAAAGCCTACACCCATACAGAGGAAACGGTTTTCAATGAACTGAACGAGCCGGTTTCAGTGAAGAAAGCCCATACATCCTATACGACATACGGACTTTACGCACCAATAGGCGTGGCTTTCAATCTAGGTTCCAAATCGGGCTGGGGTGGAAGCGTCATCGTGCAGATGCTCGACCTGGGCGCACTCGTCAATTTTTACCTGACCAAAGGCGACGAGACGGCATTGCCGGACGACTTCAATGTGAGGCTGTCGAATATATTTGCTCCGGGCGCGCAATTGGCACTCAATATCCCGAAAACACCGCTGTCGATCCTTGTAGGAGGGCAATTCGTTCCGGCCTTGTTCAAAACGCAGCAAATCACGGAAAACGCCGAAATCACCGCATCCAATGCCTGGCGATTGCAAGCCTCGCTAGTTGTCGACTTACCTTTATACAATCTCAAAGTGTGGGATTTTTCGAAATAATTAAAAATGAAATCATGAAAAAAATAATTTTATTTGGCGCTCTTATGTGCCAACTGGCTGTGGCCGCACAAAAAACAACGGTTGTAATACAGATTATGACCGATTATGGGACGCACGAAGCTTTTGCCCAACAGGCAGTAGCAAAGTTGGAAGCAGTAATCAATTCTGACGAATTTAAACAAGCCGTTCTTAATGCCAGTTTTACTAAAACGGACGGCCATTCCAATCAGGAAATATATGAAATGATTAAAAAGGCGCATGAAGTCCAGGGCGATGGAGGTGCAGACCAGGTCATTGATTTAAGGCTGCGGACCATTACACTCGAAAAAGACGGAAAACACTGGATAAAGAATTGCGCGCTCAGTTCTTGGGCAGGTACAATTGGGATTGATGGTCAGGGGGACGGCATTACCGCTATCTGCCCACAACGACTTGAACTTTGGGCGAAAACTAATGACGTGGCACAGTTGGCCGCCCACTATGCGCACGAATACATGCATATTCTTGGATTTTCCCACAGGGGAATAGGAAAATACCGTTCAGTCGTATACCAAATTGGGAATATAATTGAAGCAATGATTAAAAAAGGCGACTAGCTTCTAACAGGTGAAACGCGCTTATAATGCCGCGTTTGGTACGGAAGTTTGTTATTGATTTATTGCACTTTCAAATTTCATAAACCTTTCCCTAAATTCCATAACCCAAATCCACACATCCCTCCCGAACTTTATAAAAAAATAAAGTCATGAAACCACAGATCTTACAAACCATCGCCGCACTGCTGTTTATAGGAAGCCTTACTACCTCCTGCAACAGCTGCGAAAAGAAACCCGAAACGGCCACAGCGCCTGAAACGGTTACGACAGCCGCCACTCCCGCAGCCGATACCACCGCAACCGCCAATGCTGCTGTAGCTGACGAAGCGACAACCGCAACGGGTTCTGAAAGGGCAGCAAAAAAAAGAACCACCGGAAAAACAGGCAAAGCTGCAACGGCCAAATTGGATAAAGGCTATAGCGCCGAAGACGGTACCGATGCCGAAAACTATGACGGCGACCAGTATTCCAAAAACGACCAGACACCGATGCCATCAGGTCCGCCGATTAAATAGCATTTTTAAATTTTCAATATTTAAAAAGCCTTTTCACATTGAAAAGGCTTTTTAATTTCATATTACTTTGAAAGACAATTGATTAAAACTTGTAAGAATTTATACAACAATCAGGCTATTTGTTAAAATTCTTAACAAATAATTTGTTGGTGTAAAATCTTTTTATCTATATTCGTCGCAGGTTTTGCCAGAAACCAATTGCCCAAATACCACTACAATTTTATTTAACACCCCGGGAATTCCAGGGTATTTTAATTTTCCGGAAAACCCCATCCGGTTCCTAAACCTAACTGTTTTATTTATTGCTGCGTGCCGGTGTAAACTCGTATGCAACAGGAATTATTGATATTCAGGCAGCTATCTGTCCACGGATATCGCTTACAAAAACATACATTTTATGTACGGGAAATTAAAAGCCTATTTTCTGAAAAAGGATCGCAAACCGATCAGGTTCAAAAGCCTGCTGCTTGTTTATACAGGGTTTTTACTTTTTGCGGTTGGTTTTACATACCTGCTTGAACATCTTGACCTTGAGCTGTACCGGATTAAGGAGCTGGCAATTGAAGATATTGATATCACCGATATCCATTACCAATATGAAGACACGATTTTTTACCACAAGCGCAAAGATATCACGATCATCAATTCGGGCTCACTCACAAAAGGGGCGGAATTCAGGAAGCAGCTCATCGTACTCATAGGCAAACTTAAAAGCGCAAAGAAAATCGGGCTGGACCTGTATTTTCCGGATAGTCTCGATACGATGGTCACGAAGAAGCTGGGAAGGCTGCTAAGTGAACGCCATATTGTTTTCGGGGTAAATAAACAGGAAAAATCAATTTTCCTTTCGGCGCCACACCAACCTTTTTATTACGGCCTTATCAATCTGCCGGACAAAGAACACGAATCGGTAAGGGAATATTACAATTGCTATCGATTACCGGTTATAGGATCACCGGATTTGGTAACAGTCAACTCCTTCGCAAGGGCTATGGTCGACCCTGAAATAAAAAAGCATGGCGAATCGACTTTTTTCATCAAATATTGCTCGAAGGACAAAGGTTTTTATAACGTCATGGTACCTGATATGAGTGAAGACCGGAAATCCAATTTCCCGGCCATAGAAGGCAAAGACCTCATGGAAGATAAAGTCCCGCCCGATTCCCTTAAAAAATATATTGAAGGTAAAATTATAATCGTGGGCCACCTGGGCAGTTTTCAAATGAATAATCCGCTGGACATGAACGACAAACATCGTGTTCCTGTCGACTTCGAACTGATTAAAAGGGAGCCTACTATGCCAGGTGTTGTGATACAGGCCAATGCGGTGCAAATGCTGCTTGATGGCAATAAAGTGTATGCCATTAAGGGATTTTGGTGTCTGCTTATCGTGAGTATCCTCTTGTTCTTTTACCTCCTTGCTTTTATGCAGATCCATAAGATGCGCCATGTATTTTATATGCTGTTTATTGAGGTGGCTTTACTGATTTTGAGCATACTTGGCTTAATGAGACTTTCTATTGCGCTCATGTGTGTAAATGTCCATTTTAATATGGGCATAATGCTGTTGGGCATTGCATTGCTGATTGAATTCAAGCTGTTTGCCTTCATAGGCTATGACTGGCTGGTAGAAAGAATTGAGAAAAAAGAAGAACAAACAGAAGTGGCTGCCGAAACACAGGGAACTTAATTAAACCAATTATTATGAGGAATATTTACATTTTGTGCTTTACGTTTTTTGCAATGTCGGCTGTTTCCAGCCAGGAATTGTTCATTATTGTTTATAAGGGAAGTGTACATTTTGCCATTCCGGGCAGGTCTGCGAAACTCGATTACGGTTCCCGGTATGCCATCCCGAAAGAGAGCGCAATTGAATACGGAGTGGCGTCTAAATTTATAGTCTTTACGCGCACAAAGTTTTTTGAGGAGCGCAATGCCAATGCCAACAAAATGGATTATGCGACAATGATTAAAAACCTGAAAAGCAATATGATCGGCAGTTTTTCTAAGTTTATGAATGACTACCACAGGCTTACCGAACTGGGCGAAGAATCGAAAGGAAGTATAATTGCCGGTACCCGTGGGCTCAACGATAAGAAAGGCGTTGCCCTGGAGGACGACGAACGCAATTATGCCCCTGCCGACCTGGCACAAATCGGTACCAGCACTGTACAGCTAAAATGGAACCTCAGGGAAAAGGTCCCCGGCGCAAAAATGATGGTCATTTACACCGAATCTAACGATACGATCTACAACAAGCCTGCAGCACAGTCAGGAACTGCAGATATTCCATTAGTAAAGGCCGGAAACTACGATTGGTTTCTTTATTCCGGGATGGAAAAAAAGAAACGAATCAACCGAAGCTTTACGAAATTAGACCCGGCCGAAGCCAAAGCGGCAGCAGATGCACTCAATATTTTCAAAAAAGAAATTGCGCCGCTAAGCCCGGAGATGCAGGAATTACTTATTGAGGAATACCTCAGTAACAGCAATGCCGAAGAATAAACCTTTCAAAAAAAAGATCACTAAAACATATACCAGATGAAGATTTCCATTTTAAAATTAAAGATATTTTTCTTTTTATTGGTGCCAATAGCCGCTATGTGCCAAACCGACATTCCTGTAAAATTCATCAAACGGGGTTTTGCCCAGAATATCGACTATGAGCAGAAACTCATACTCGTTAATTTCGCACCCGATCCGGACGACAAAAAAGTCACAAACTATGAAATCACCAGCGAAACACTCGAATTGAAAGATCCGCAGATCACCAATGAAAACAATGATAAGCTGACCATTAAAGACCTCAAAAGCAGCGAAGAAATCCTGATAGAAGGGCAGCGCTTCCGCGAAGCGAATTACAACCAGATCAACAAGATTACGATCGTCGGAATTAAGGTAAAGCCTGTTAAGGGCCGGATAGATCTTATCAGGGGCGATTTCGCCTATGTCAATGGCAATAAAATTAAGCTCAAGGCGGGCGAGGAAATCAAAGGGAAGGAAGGTTTCAGCGGCAACACCTACAAAAGCGTGAACGCGATTGCAGAAGGTGACCTCGCCAGTGTCAGCGGCAAATACAATCCTGAAGGCTATTACCTGGCGGATGATTTCAGCATAACGCCCGAAGATGAGACGGCATATGACAAGGCTGCGCTGGCTATGGAAAAAG
Organism: Flavobacterium sp.; assembly: GCA_035317805.1. Lineage (GTDB taxonomy): Bacteria > Bacteroidota > Bacteroidia > Flavobacteriales > Flavobacteriaceae > Flavobacterium. Next base: position 5,165 of record DATHGE010000366.1, read on the forward strand.
AAGATTATGACAAGCTTTATCCAATCTGGACCGACAAGACCCAACGCGAAAAGCTTTTTGGAAATACCATACCCGGACTGGGGAAAATAACAAAGGATAAGGCATTGCAGGAATACGTCAATATGGTCGGGCTAAAACTGGTGCCGCAACACATCCAGAAGAAAATACATTTCATATTCATTGTTGTCGACAATCCCGACCTGCTTGCCTACGTGAGGCCTAACGGACTCGCTTATGTGTGCACAGGGCTACTCAAAAATCTCGAAAACGAAGCGCAGCTCGCAACCGTACTCGGGCATGAAATCTCCCATGCAATCTATGAGCACCAGGCAGAGGTGTCGGCCAAAAGTGACAGCGATACCAAAACCAAGGACAAGATTAAAGGTTGGGGAAAAGGAATTATCTCTGCGGTAAACGGCAAAAATAAAGGCGATGCCTACCGTTCCGGAAAAGGAAAAATCGACGAGGAAAAGAGCGAGGAGAAAGAAAAATCCAATATAGCGATGAAAGATAACATGGTCGACCTTTCAGGCAATTATGTCGACAAAAGATCTTCTGATTTTACGGTGGAGCAGGAATACCTGGCTGACAGGGTAGGACTGTGCCTTATGGTGCTTGCCGGATATGATCCCCGCGAAGCACCGATTGTATGGAAAAATATCTTCGAGCTTTATGGCGTCAAAACACCGGTGAAAGAAGGGGTCGCCATAACCGAAGTGCTCGACGACGACGTGGTAACCCAAAGTAAGACCGCTGAAAATAAAGGGGTGAACATCTTTGTAAGGTGGAAAGCCGAAGATTACAAAGCCAAAAGTACCAAGACACATCCTGACGAGCTCAGGCGTTTCGAGGCATTAAACCGCCTGATAGCGCTATATTGGAATAATACGGACTTGCTTGCGAAGACTGAAAACGGGGAAGCGAAATATGTTGCGATGAAACGCCGGATCAGGAAAGGGTAAGATTAATGAAGGCAATCCCTGAAAGGTTACCTGTGCATATTTTGAGATTTTATTTACAGTTGAATCCTGCTACGGTTTGGCTTTGCGAGGCTTAAGTAAAAAAACATAATCCGATAAAATCTAAAACCATTTGCAAATTCCATCTCCAATCTTTACATTTGCATCACTCGGGCGATTAGCTCAGCTGGTTCAGAGTACTACCTCGACAAGGTAGGGGTCACTGGTTCGAACCCAGTATCGCCCACAAAAACTCCATGTGTCTGCATGGAGTTTTTTTATTATTACAATGGCTCCGACATTGCCCAAAAAGCAGCCATCCTTAAAATTTTCCAAAACCCCAACCGCATCACCCTGACACCGCCGTAATTTTGCACTACCAAAACCCGCAAAATGACCACACTCCAAAATACCCCGTTATCTGTCCTCGACCTCGCCATGGTGCCCCAGGGCAAAACCCCAACCGACACCTTCGCCAACAGCGCCAGTCTTGCCCAGCGCGCCGAAACTCTGAACTACAACCGCTACTGGCTTGCCGAACACCACAATATGGAAGGCATCGCCTCAACCGCCACCGCAGTACTGATCGGCCATATCGCGTCGCAAACCAAAACCATCCGCGTAGGGTCGGGCGGCATCATGCTCCCGAACCATGCGCCGTTGGTGGTGGCCGAGCAGTTCGGCACACTCGCGACCTTATTCCCAAACCGCATCGACCTCGGCCTGGGGCGTGCACCGGGAACCGACCAGCTCACGGCCAGCGCACTGCGGCGCGACATGGGTGCCGTGGTGGACTTTGAAGGAAATGTAAAAGAACTCCAGAAATACCTTTCCGAAGAGAACAAAACCGCCGCCGTACGCGCCATACCGGGTGAAGGGCTAAACATCCCGTTCTGGATTCTCGGTTCGAGCACCGACAGCGCACACCTGGCCGCTTCACTCGGACTCCCGTATGCCTTTGCCAGCCACTTCGCACCCGCGCAGCTGTTCGACGCCATCGCCATCTACCGCCGTAATTTCAAACCGTCGGCACAGCTCGACAAACCCTATGTGATGCCCTGCGTCAATGTAATTGCCGCCGACACTGATGCCGAAGCACTCAAACTGGCCACCTCATTCAAGAAACTGTTCCTCGGCATCCTCACCGGCAAACGCCAGAAAATGGGACCGCCAGTAGAACCCGATGCCGATTTCATGGATCCGCTCGAAGAGACGGCTCTCCAGCAGATGATCCGCTTCTCCTTCATCGGCGGGCCTGAAAAAGTAAAAATGGAAGTCCAACGCTTCCTCGAAGTGACCGGCGCCAACGAACTCATGGTCACGTCACCTATTTACGACCATGCAGCCAGATTGCATTCGTATGAAATATTGGCCCGCTTGAAAGGATAGTTAATACAGTCGGTTACACAAAAGATTGAATTTATAATGTGGATTCGATCACCTTGCCCAAAGTGGCGATAGCTTCCTCATTGCGCTTGTAATAGGTCCATTGCCCGATGCGCTTGGACTGGATAAACCCGAAAATTGACAGATACTCGGAAACCGTAGACTGCGTAAGCCCGGCCTTTGCCTGTAACTGGCCCACACAAACCCCGTGTTCGTAACCGTATTCTGCTGGTCCGGAAAATTGGCCTCTATAGGTAATTCCCGATATGCCAATAGGAGCTTTGTAGTTTTTGGAATTATTTAGCAGTTATAGTATCCAGGCAACTACCAATCATAATTCAGGATTTGGGAAGTTTTTGTTCCGGATCATTGCGGTTGGATGAAATCGACACCAACTTCATCGAGCTTATCAAAAACTTTATCGACTATTTGCAAAATTGCATTGACTTATAAAAAGTTACGCCTAGCTTAGCAAAAACTTGACCGTTCGATGCACTTATACAGAACTTTCCGTTACTTGTTGCGCCTGCTCTTTTGTTTATTGGCAATGGCACATGCGAATGCCCAAACCGAAAAACAGATCGACAGCCTTAAAAAGAAACTTGTCGAATTTGATGCGCACAAACGCGAATCAGGCTCAAAGGCTCCCCGACTCATCTATACGGTGAAAATCCGGATCCTGAACGAATTGTCGGCAAAATATTTCAAGACCAATCCCAACGATGTGCTTCCTTACATCCGGGAAGAACTTTTGCTGTCGCGGAAATTAAACTACAAAAAAGGAATCGCCAACAGCAATAACGCTTTAGGAGCGTATTACGATTATAAGAGCAATTATCCGCTTGCGTTGGATTACTATAATGAAGCCTTGAAATGGAAAATCGAATCCAATGATAAAATCGGCCAGATTGACCTCTATAACAATATGGGCGTTGCCTATACCAAACTCGCGAGCTATCCGATGGCCCTGGAATACCTTCTGAAAGGACTCGCTATCTCTAAACAAATTAATGACCTTTTCGGAATTTTCGGGACCTGCAATAATATCGGTGTTTTGTACCAGCAACAGAAAAATTACACGGCTGCACTTCAGAATTATTTTCGCTGCCTGTCGCTGCAGAAAAAGATGAAAGACAAAAATTTTATCTCGGTGACTTATCAGAATATTAGCGACGTCTACAATATCCAAAACCTTCCCGACAGGGCAATCACTTATTTTAAACTTGGCTTGGAAGCGGCCGAAGAAGTAGGCGATTTGGTTTCCAAAGCCAACAATATCGAAGGGATCGGAAAAGTCTCTGAGCAACAGGGAGACTATAACATGGCGTTGTCAAGTTATCTCGTCGCCCTGAATATCAGGGAAAAAATGGAGGACCCGCTGGGCATTGCGACCTCTGTCGCCAGCATCGGTTATATTTATATCCTTCACTGGGGAAATACAATTACGCGAGCATCCTCATAAAGCCAACAGGCGGAGCAAGAACGGTAATTTTTGCAAACTACGGACTGGGTTTTTCGGGCAATAATGTTACGATAGATGGAGAAAATCTGTTGACGTTGGCCTGTACGTTTGCAAATTCCGCAACGATTAGTTTTACAGGATCGGCCAATGTCATCGTAAAACGGACCAAGATTTTTGGGGCGGGGAGTTCGGGCGTTGTCTCGGTGAGGTCGCACACTGACCTTGGCCAGGTGAAAAACGTCCTCGTTCAGAATTGCGAAATCGGACCTTACACCGGAAATTGGCCCACCTGCGGTATTTATGTATT
>DATHGE010000367.1:0-7489 GCA_035317805.1 Flavobacterium sp.
TTTTAGTTATTTTCGTCGGTGTTTAAAGGTAAGTATTTTTCCAATAAAAAACCCTCACTTTTCAGCAAGGGTTTCATTTATAAATAACATTGAGATTGCTTCGTTCCTCGCAATGACAATTAGTATCTGTAATATTCCGGTTTAAACGGACCTTTCACTTCCACACCGATATAAGCTGCCTGGTCGTCTCTCAACGTTTCCAGTTCAACGCCTAATTTCGCAAGGTGCAAAGCCGCTACTTTCTCATCCAAATGTTTTGGAAGCATGTACACGTCATTGTTGTATGCCGCGCTGTTTTTCCACAATTCGATCTGAGCCAAAGTCTGGTTGGTGAATGAATTACTCATTACAAAACTCGGATGTCCTGTCGCACAACCCAAATTCACCAAACGGCCTTCCGCCAAAATGATGATGTCTTTTCCGGCGATCGTATATTTGTCAACCTGTGGCTTGATCTCAATTTTAGAAGCGCCGTGGTTTTTGTTCAACCATGCCATATCGATTTCGTTATCAAAGTGACCGATGTTACAAACAACAGTCTTATCTTTCATTTTCTCGAAGTGGCTTCCCAAAACGATGTCTTTGTTTCCGGTAGTTGTGATGATGATATCCGCAGTGGCAATCACCGTGTTCAGCCTTTTCACTTCATAACCGTCCATCGCAGCCTGAAGCGCACAGATCGGGTCGATTTCAGTTACCGTTACGATAGAACCCGCGCCACGGAAAGAAGCCGCAGTTCCTTTTCCAACGTCACCGTAGCCGCAAACGATTACCCTTTTTCCAGCCAACATCAAATCTGTCGCACGACGGATCGCATCAACAGCAGATTCTTTACAGCCGTATTTGTTATCGAATTTAGATTTCGTAACCGAGTCATTCACGTTAATCGCCGGCATTGGCAAAGTTCCCGCTTTTACTCTTTCATATAATCTGTGAACACCTGTAGTGGTTTCTTCAGACAAACCTTTGATTCCGGCTACCAATTCCGGGTAACGGTCAAAAACCATATTCGTCAAATCGCCGCCGTCGTCCAAAATCATGTTCAGCGGTTTTCTGTCTTCGCCAAAGAACAACGTCTGTTCGATACACCAGTCAAAATCTTCCTCATTCAAGCCTTTCCATGCATAAACCTGGATTCCTGCAGCAGCAATTGCAGCGGCAGCCTGGTCTTGTGTAGAGAAAATATTGCAAGAGCTCCAGGTCACTTCAGCACCCAAAGCGATCAAAGTCTCAATCAAAACCGCAGTCTGGATCGTCATGTGAAGGCAACCTGCAATACGCGCGCCTTTCAACGGCTGCTCGTTTTTATACTCCGCACGAAGCGCCATCAAACCTGGCATTTCCGCTTCAGCAAGTTCAATTTCTTTTCTTCCCCAAGCGGCCAGGGAAATGTCTTTAACTTTGTAAGCCACAAAAGGCATTGTCGTTGTACTCATTATAGTATATTTGTATTAGCTAAAAATTTTGGCAAATTTACGGAATTCCTTTTCTAAATAAAAATGCTTTCCGTAATCTTTTGAAAAACAATTCGATGGACTTTTTGAAGCCATTTCCCGCTATCCATTGCAATCTGTCATTGCGAACGAAGTGAAGCAACCTATTTCACTTTTCCGCAATCGCAATGACAGGATTTCCATTGCTATCGGGGCTAAAAAACCGGAACTATGCCGCTACACCAAACCATAACCGCCAATCCCAATACCGAGGTTTTCGTCTGGAAAATCACCGAATCCTACGAACAATTGCTTTCGGAAGTGCGACTCAACGACCGCAACGCCGCGAGATTATTAAACATGAAATCCGAAATGCACCGCCGCGGCTTTCTCAGCGTGCGCAAACTCCTGCAGGAAACCGGCTATTCCGACTTCGATCTGTATTATGACGAATTCGGGAAACCGCACCTGCACGACGGTCGCCATATTTCAATTACGCATTCGCATGAATTTTCCGCGATCGTCTACAGCGGCGCCAATATCGGCATCGATATGGAAAAGCAGCGTGAAAAGATCCTCATCATCGCCGACAAATTCACGGCTCCGCAGGAAGAATCATATCTCGATAAAAATAACGTCGACGATTACATCCGGAAACTCACCGTGATTTGGGGCGCAAAGGAAGCCATTTTCAAAATTCAGAACGAAATCGGCATCAGCTTCAAAGACCATATTAAATTGCTGCCGTTTGAAATCGCCGACAAAACAGCGACCGCAATCCTCGAATTTAATGGCATGGAAAAACATTTCACTGTTAACATCGTCGAAATCGAAAACTTCACACTCGTCTACGTCACCGAAAAATAATTTTGCGCTTTTGTGTCTTCGCGGCAAAAAAATCTTTACCGTATATTTGCACGGCCCGATCCCGAACTTTCGGGACGGACGATCCAAAATGAAAAACATCTACCCAGAAATCTTAAAAGCCAAAGCGGCAAATAAAAAACTGCTCGCCATCTTGCTCGATCCCGACAAAATGGTCCGGGAAACGATTTCTGAATTGGTAAAAAAAATTTGTGATTCGCCCGCAACACACATATTTATTGGCGGAAGCCGGGTTTTTAGCAACGACATCGACGCGCTGATTATCGAAATCAAACACAACTGCAAACTGCCGATTATCCTTTTTCCGGGAAATCCATCGCAAATTTCAAACGAAGCCGACGGCATTCTTTTCTTATCGTTGATTTCGGGAAGAAACCCCGATTTTCTAATTGAACACCAGGTCGAAGCGGCGCCAATGCTCAAAAAATCCAAACTCGAAATCATCCCGACCGGTTATATTTTAATCGATAGCGGCAATCAGACCGCAGTCGCCAAAGTGAGCCAGACCAAACCAATGGACAGGAATAATGCAGCCAAAATTCTCGCAACCGCGCAGGCCGGCGAATTACTCGGAAAAAAACTGATTTACCTCGAAGCGGGAAGCGGTGCAGATTTATCGGTTCCGGCACAAGTGATAAAATTAGTTTCCGAAAATATCGAAATCCCATTGATTGTCGGTGGCGGCATTACTTCCAAAACCGGAATCCAAAACGCTTATAAAGCCGGCGCCGATATGGTCGTCATCGGAACCGCGTTTGAAAACGACCTTCATTTTTTTGATTAATACAAAACAAAACCCTGAACCCATGAAAATATCCGTCGACATCAGTATGTATCCGATGAATAAGAATTACGAAGAGCCGATTATCAAATTCATCAACAAATTAAAGAAATCGCCTTTTACCATTTTGGAAAATCCGCTCTCGACACAGGTCTATGGTGATTATGACGATGTGATGGATTTTATCAAAACCGCAATGAAAGACACTTTCCTCACCGAAGAAATGTGTGTATTTACCATGAAATTTATCAAAGGTGACCGCACATTATGATCGATTTTTTTCTCGCATCTTATAAAAACACGGCCTGGATCGATATTATTCTCGAAGCCATCACTTTTGTTTTCGGGATTGCGAGCGTGTATTATGCGAAAAAAGAAAATATCCTGGTTTACCCCACGGGACTGATCGCTACCACGATTACGGTTTACTTATTATACCGCGCGGGCTATTTTGGCGATATGGTCATCAACGGCTATTATTCGGTCATGAGCATTTACGGCTGGTATATGTGGGCGAAGAAGAAAGGCGGGACTAATGTGGTCGCCATTTCCCGAACCAATAAGATTGAAAAATTAACAGGAATCGGAATGTTTTTGCTCACAATTGTCGTAATTTTCGCGGTTTATAAATTGTTCGATTACGAAATTAAAACGGAAAACTATTTAGACATTTTCACTTCGGGCTTGTTTTTTACGGCGATGTGGTACATGGCTTTCAAGAAAATTGAAAACTGGACCTTATGGATTATCGGGGATTTGATCGCCGTACCAATTTACGCCTACCGCGGCCTGGGGATTTTGTCACTTGAATATGTGGTTTTTACAATTTTGGCCATTTTGGCCTATATAGAATGGAGGAAAATCTTAAACAGCAACCTACAGATACCATAAAGATTGCCTTATACGGTCCGGAAAGCACCGGAAAAACGACCCTGGCAAAACAACTCGCGGAGCATTTCGAAACCGTCTGGGCGCCCGAATTTGCGCGCGATTACCTGCAGGAAAAATTCAACGACGCCGGGATTATTTGCCAACCCGAAGATCTGATGCCGATTGCCGTCGGGCAAACCAGGTTGGAGAATGAAGTGCTGACTGTCGCCAATAGATTCTTATTTTCCGACACCTGCCTGCTCGTCACCAAAGTCTATTCTGAAATCTACTATAATTTTTGCGACCCGATCCTTGACAAAGCCGCGCGCAAACACAAATATGATTTATTTTTCCTGACCGATATCGACGTGCCCTGGGAAAAGGACGATTTGCGCGACCGCCCGGATGACCGCGAGAAAATCTTCGGGATTTTTAAGAACGCGCTTGTCGAAAACAACAAACCGTTCATTACGCTTTCGGGCGATATGGAGACGCGGTTGGAAAAAGCCATCTCCATTATCAACGATCTGGTAAAAGCAAGGGAAATGGGTTTTTCCTCGCATGATTTCGTACAGATACACGACCACGGCATCAATCCCGAAACCATCAAAAAACACCTTGAAATTTTCAATACGGGAACGCCAAAAGCAATTCTTGAAAAACCGGCCAAAAAGGAAGATGGGATTTTAAAATTATCGGAAGACGATTTTAATAAATTCGCCAAAGCATTCGACCAGAAAAAGCCGTCGCTTAAACTTAAGAAGTTCGTTCCCGCATCAGGCGCAGCAAGCCGGATGTTTAAATTCCTCAGTGAATTTTTGATGGAATACGACCATGAGAATGAAACGATCAATGCGTACATCAACCGAAAAAATGCGGTAAGCCTGACCGTTTTTCTGGCAGGATTGGAGAAATTTCCGTTTTTTGAAACCGTAGAGAACAAGCTCAAAAGCATTTATCCCGAATTCCATTCGTGGGACAGCGACCAAAAGCATTACCATTTTATCAAAGTGCTGCTCGCACCCGAACATTTCGATTTTTGCAACAAGCCGAAAGGAATCCTGCCGTTCCATAAATATACGACGCACATCGCCACACCGATTGAGGAACATCTCAATGAAAGTGCTTTCTATGCAAGCTCGAACGACACTTCTTTCCTGCATTTTACGATTTCGGAATCGCACCAAAAACAATTCGAAAAGATCATCGCTGCGGTAAAAGGCAAGGTCGAGAAGGAATCGGAAACGAAAATCAACATCAATTACACCTACCAGAAAAAGGCGACCGATACGATCGCTGTGGATTTCGAAAACAAACCATTCCGCTTTGAAGACGGCAGTTTGTTTTTCCGTCCGGGCGGACATGGCGCGCTGATCGAAAATCTCAACAACCTCGACGCCGATATCGTCTTTATCAAAAACATCGACAATGTCATCCAGAACCATATCGAAAGCATCGCACTTTACAAAAAGACGCTGGGCGGAATCCTGACTGGTTTGCAGGATCAGATTTTCGAATGCCTGGGGCAAATCGAACAGCATTCCATCAAGGAAAAGAATATTGAAAAAATTATCACCTTCCTTAAAGACAGCCTCAACGTGACCGTCATTGACGATTTTCCGAAATACACGCTCGAGCATAAAATCAGCTATATCAGCTATGTCCTGAACCGTCCGATCCGCGTATGCGGCATGGTCAAAAACGAAGGCGAACCCGGCGGCGGCCCATTTTGGGTACGCGACCTCAAAGGGAATATTTCGTTGCAGATCGTCGAGACCTCACAGATTGATCTGCAGAATCCGGCACAGGCGGAAATCCTCGCGGCATCGACCCATTTCAATCCGGTTGACCTCGTTTGCGGCGTCCGGAACTACAAAGGCGAAAAGTTCGACCTGCGCGAATTCGTAGATTACAATAGCGGTTTCATCGTCAGCAAAAATAAAAACGGCAAAGAAATCAAGGCCTACGAGCTTCCGGGATTGTGGAACGGCGCAATGGCCAAATGGATCACGATATTTGTCGAAGTGCCTTTGATTACCTTCAATCCGGTGAAAACCGTCAACGACTTACTCAAGTCCGCACACCAGCCGCAATAATGGAAGAAGACAAGCTCATTTCGGAGCTCACTTACAAAGCGGTGAGAAGCAGCGGCGCCGGCGGGCAAAACGTTAACAAAGTCTCGTCTAAAGTCGTTTTGACATTTGATCTGAACAATTCCCAGTCGCTTTCTGAAACAGAAAAAGCGCTTGCAACAAAAAACCTCGCCACAAGGCTGACATCCGAAAACATCCTCATCCTCAACTCCGACGAAGACCGCAGCCAGCTTAAAAATAAGGAGATCGTCACCAAACGTTTCCTCGAAATCCTCAAAAAGGCGCTCATTGTCCCAAAGCCAAGGAAAGCGACTAAAGTGCCGCGTTCAGTTATCGAAAAACGCATCAAGGCCAAACGCAACATTTCACAGATTAAAAACACCCGCAAAAAACCGAATCTCGATTAATTGAAATAATTATTCATTATCCATTGTTAATTATCAATTATCAATTACTTTTGCACGGTCTCAAAGGGGTGCTCTACCAAGGGCTGAGATTATACCCAATGAACCTGGGCGGGTAATGCCGCCGAGGGAAAAATGACAAAAGTGTGCACGTTTTTGTCATAGGATCAACCAATTTTAATTTTTAACAAGAGTAATTACCCCTTTTATTCGTAACTTTTTTACGAATGAAAACTTTATTATCTACGATCAGTTCGCCTTCGGCCCGGGTCAAAATTCACTGCAAAGACGCTTCATCAGAAAAATTTGAGCGTTTCCCTTTGGGTCGGGCTTTCCGCAGTGCGCGGCACTTAGCTTCAATCCCTAACGCGAACCCAATCGGAACCAACAGATTGCTTATCGGCACAACGTCTTGCCTCTTGCTTCTTTCTTCTTTTCTCTCCTCCGCACAGGAAATCCCGAGAGATTCCACCAAAACCATCGAGCTCGACGAAGTCATGCTCCAGGCGACGCGCACTTCCGACAAATCGCCGTTCCCGTTCACCAACATAACCAAAGAACAGTTGGAAAACAACAATTTAGGCCAGGATTTACCAGTTCTGCTTGATCAAATGCCGTCGGTAGTTACGACTTCGGATGCCGGAGCAGGCGTGGGTTATACCGCAATCCGTGTGCGCGGCAGCGATGCGACACGCGTCAATGTCACCATCAACGGAATTCCGTATAACGATGCCGAAAGCCAGGGCACTTATTTCGTCGATCTGCCTGATTTTGTATCTTCCGTGGAAGATATTCAGTTGCAGCGCGGTGTCGGAACTTCGACTAACGGTTCGGGTGCTTTCGGCGCCAGCCTGAATCTTAAAACGCTCAAACCGGCAGCCGAAAGTTATGCGACACTGAGCAATTCGGTTGGCTCTTTCGGAACGAGAAAACACACTTTGAATATCGGCACCGGAATCAAGAATGGTTTCTACGCGCAGGCCAGATTGTCCAAAATCGCGAGCGACGGTTACATCGACCGCG
>DATHGE010000368.1:0-12097 GCA_035317805.1 Flavobacterium sp.
GTTATTCGTTGTTCTTCTGTTCGTTATTCTTTTTTTGAAGCTGAATGTTAATTAACGAACAACGAATTTTGAAGTTAATCAACTGCCTAGCCCTGATTGCGCCGATATCCTTTGCGAGGCACGAACAAAGATAAAGGCAAAAGCGGGAACAGCTTCTAAAAACAAAACAGCTACCTCAAAGATAGCTGCCTCATTTTAATTATTATTAAATTAAGATCCGCACATCTCACAATCATCCGGCTCAGAACCTCGCGCGCGTTCGATCATCGCCTTGAAATCTTCGGCGGCGATTGGCTGTATTTCTGAAACGGCAACCGTTTGTGAAACTGGCGCGGCAACTGCAACTGGCGCAACAACCGGAGCCGCTGAAACCGTCACTTCCACTTCTTCCTGTACCGGAATCGGCTCTGCTTTCTTATCGTTGTTCAGCGTAAACTTGATCGCGTCTACGGCCGATTTGGTCCTTAAATAATACATTCCCGTTTTCAATCCGGATTGCCATGCGTAGAAGTGCATCGAGGTCAGTTTGGCGTAATTTGCATCCTGCATGAACAGGTTCAGCGATTGCGACTGGTCGATGAAATACCCACGCTGGCGCGACATATCGATGATGTCTTTCATAGACATTTCCCAAACGGTTTTGTATAAATCTTTCAGGTCTTGCGGAATCCTGTCGATGTTTTGCACCGATCCGTTGTGGCGCATCACTTCCTGTTTGAGCTCTTCGTTCCATAAACCTCTTTTCACTAAATCTTCCAAAAGGTGTTTATTCACGACGATGAATTCGCCCGAAAGTACGCGACGCGTGTAAATGTTCGAAGTATATGGCTCGAACGCTTCGTTGTTCCCTAAGATTTGCGAAGTCGACGCGGTTGGCATCGGCGCCACCAAAAGTGAATTGCGGACGCCGTGTTCCATCACTTCTTTTCTCAAAGATGCCCAGTCCCAACGGCCCGAAAGATCAGAATCGTTCAATCCCCAAAGGTTGTATTGGAATTCGCCGTTTGAAATTGGCGAACCTGCAAATGTTGAATACGGGCCTTCGACTTTCGCCATTTCCATCGAAGCGGTTACGGCTGCAAAGTATAAGGTTTCGAAAATTTCCTGGTTCAGTTTTTTCGCCTCGTCAGACGTAAACGGCAAGCGCAGCATGATGAATGCATCGGCGAGACCCTGCACGCCCAATCCAACCGGACGGTGGCGCATGTTGGAATTCTCCGCTTCCTTCACCGGATAGAAATTGCGGTCGATGACTTTATTCAGGTTTTTGGTCACGCGTTTGGTCACGTTGTAGAGCAATTCGTGGTTGAAGGCACCATTATCGATGAACATCGGGAGTGAAATCGACGCGAGGTTACAAACCGCGATTTCATCTTTCGAAGTATATTCCATGATTTCGGTACACAGGTTCGAAGAACGGATGGTTCCGAGGTTTTTCTGGTTCGATTTTCTGTTCGCCGCATCTTTATACAGCATGTATGGCGTTCCGGTTTCGATTTGTGATTCGAGGATTTTCTCCCACAGTTCGTGTGCGCGGATGGTTTTTCTTCCTTTGCCCTGCGCTTCGTAAGACGTATACAATGCTTCGAATTCCTCGCCGTACACTTCATACAATCCGGGGCATTCGTTCGGACACATCAGCGTCCACGCACCATCTTCCTGTACGCGTTTCATAAACAAATCGGAGGTCCACATCGCGAAAAACAGATCCCTTGCGCGCATTTCCTCTTTCCCGGTATTTTTCTTCAGATCCAAAAATTCGAAGATATCGGCATGCCAGGTTTCGATGTATATCGCAAAGCTTCCTTTTCTTTTGCCGCCGCCTTGGTCTACATATCTTGCGGTGTCATTGAAAACGCGTAGCATCGGAACGATCCCGTTAGAAGTTCCATTCGTGCCGCGGATGTAAGAGCCTGTCGCCCTTACGTTATGGATAGACAACCCGATTCCTCCCGCCGATTGCGAGATCTGGGCCGTTTGTTTCAAAGTATCGTAAATTCCTTCGATGCTGTCGTCCTGCATCGCTAATAAAAAACAAGAAGACATTTGCGCTTTCGGGGTTCCGGCGTTGAACAATGTCGGCGTGGCGTGCGTAAAGAATTTTTTCGACATTAAGTCGTAGGTCTCAATCACCGCTTCGAGGTCGTCCAAATGGATTCCGACTGAAACACGCATCAGCATATGCTGCGGGCGCTCGACGATTTTTCCGTTGATTTTGAGCAAATACGAACGCTCCAAAGTCTTAAATCCGAAGTAATCGTAGTTGAAATCGCGGTTGTAAATCACATGCGAATCTAAAAACTCCGCATTTTTCTCAATCACCGCAAATACTTCTTCCGAAAGCAGCGGCGATTCCTGGTTGGTTCTCGGGTTCACATAATGGAACATGTCGTGCATGGTTTCCGAGAACGATTTTTTGGTATTCTTATGTAAATTGGAAATCGCGATACGTGCCGCGAGTTGTGCATAATCCGGGTGGGCAATCGTCATGGAAGCCGCAGTTTCGGCCGCCAGGTTATCCAATTCTGATGTAGTGACGCCGTCATACAATCCTTCGATGACACGCATCGCGACCTTTACGGAGTCTACCAAATCGTTCAATCCGTAACACAGTTTCTTGATTCGGTCTGTGATCTTGTCAAACATTACCGGCTCTTTGTGGCCGTCTCTTTTTACTACATACATAGGCTTAAGTTTTGTGAAAATGGGAAATCCCTTTCCGATTTTCGGTTATTTGTAATTAATTGTTGTTTAAAATGTCATTGCGGGCAAAGCGCGGCAATCTTTTGAAGCATGTTCCCGCTTTTGTTGCAATCTTTTGCCTTGTTCTCGATACTCGCCTTGCAGGCGAACTCGAACTGACGGCAAAAGGATTTTCACGTCAATCGGGGCTAGGCCTCGGGAATAATCTGAATTATTTGCTAATCTAGAAATCCGCGTCGAAACTGATTTTCTGCGAATCGGAATCATTGCCCTGCCCGCTGTTCATCACGCCCGCTTTCTGGTATTCGGCCACTTTCTTTTCGAAGAAATTGGTTTTTCCCTGAAGCGAAATCATGTCCATGAAATCAAACGGGTTTGCGGTGTTGTATTCGCGGTCGCAGCCCAATTCTACGAGTAATCTGTCGGTTACGAACTCGAGATATTGCGTCATCAGTCCGGCGTTCATGCCAATCAGACTTACCGGAAGCGATTCGGTGATGAATTCCCTTTCAATCCGCAAAGCTTCCACGATAATCTCACGGATTCTCGCTTTCGAAACCTTATTGACCAAATGGTGGTTGTGCAGATGCACGGCAAAATCACAATGAACGCCTTCGTCACGCGAAATCAGTTCGTTGGAAAACGTCAGTCCCGGCATCAGACCGCGTTTCTTCAACCAGTAAATCGAGCAGAATGCGCCTGAAAAGAAAATCCCTTCTACGGCCGCAAACGCAATCAGCCTTTCGGCAAACGAATCCGAGTCGATCCATTTCAAAGCCCAGTCGGCTTTCTTTTTAATCGCCGGAAACACTTCGAGCGCATTGAACAATTCGTCTTTTTCGGCTTCGTCTTTCACATACGTATCGATCAATAACGAATAGGTTTCGCTGTGGATGTTTTCCATCATGATCTGGAAACCGTAGAAGAATTTCGCTTCGGCATATTGCACTTCGTTGACGAAATTTTCGGCGAGGTTTTCATTCACGATTCCGTCAGAAGCTGCGAAGAACGCCAAAATGTGCTTGATGAAATATTTCTCTTCGTTGTTGAGTTTGTTGTTCCAGTCGTTGAGATCCTGAGAAAGGTCGATTTCTTCAGCAGTCCAGAAACTGGCTTCCATTTTTTTATACCACTCCCAGATATCGTGGTGCTTGATCGGAAAAATAACAAAACGGTTTTTATTTTCCTGTAATATTGGCTCTATTGCTGACATATTTTTGATGGTCTTTTTGGGGATTTTAACAAATTTTTATGCTTTTAATCTGATTACAAAGATTAGGATTTGAATTGTCAAATGAAAGCCAAACTTATTCACAATCGGCTTTAGTTTTTAACAAAGGCGCAGCTCGAAATGGCTTTTTGAATAAAACGCAAAATGCTGAAAATTAATATCTTAAAAATACTAAAATTTTATAAAGTGCAGTAAAACATAGGATTTTCAGATTCCAAAAAAAGCAGAAAAAAACAGAAGCGGGAATTTATTTTTTAAGTTCTTCGGCGACCTTTTCGAGTTCGGCATACCATTCGGCGCCAAACCTTCTGATAAGCGCTTCCTTTACGAATTTATAAACCGGGACTTCGAGTTCCTTTCCTAACGAGCAGGCATCGTCGCAAATGTCCCAACGGTCGTAATTCACTGCCGCAAATTCAGAGAAATCTTTTACACGAACCGGATACAAATGGCAGGAAACCGGTTTTTTCCAACTCACCTCGCCTTGATTGTACGCCTGTTCGATGCCGCACAACGCGGTTTTTCCGTCGAAAATTACGTAGGCGCAATCTTTATTATCGATTAATGGCGTTTCCAAAGTACCGTCGGTTCCCACAACCCAAGGGCCTTGTGCTTCGATGGCGGCAATTCCTTCGCGGCGCAAAAACGGTTTTACTTTGGTGTAGATATCTTCCAAAATCTTTGTCTCGGCTTCACTCAAAGGCGCGCCGGCATCGCCATCTACACAGCAGGCGCCGTGGCAGGCCGAAAGGTTACAGACGAAATCTTTTTCGAGAATGTCTTCGGAGACGATGGTTTTTCCTAATTGAAACATTTGGCAAAGATACTTTCAATTATGGATTTTTGGATGTTAAATTTTAGGGATGGATGTGAATCACATAAATTTATAATCCGATTTCCTAAACACAAACGCACTTTTTTCGAGCGCGATGCATTTCATGGTTGTGGTTTTCCCTTTGGCTTTATCGTTAATATCGACAGCCAACATTAGCGGTTTTTCCCCGGGCTTGAAATAATCCTTGAATGCGTTGGGCATCTTCTGTGCCTGCGGCGATTTAAACAGGTCGGTAAAATTCACTTCGGCATCATTTGTATAATAAAAAGTCATTACATAATCGGCATCAGTAGCCTCGACACCTTTGCATTTATAACCGAGGATGGTTTTTCCGGGAAGCGACTTGTAGGTGAATTTCTTACCGGCAGCTTCTTTTGTGGTCATCTCGGAATAATCCGGAAGTTTGGAAGCCATCGACATTTTCTGTCCGCCTTCCCAAACGTGGTTACACTGAGCTTGTTTTTAGTATCCATAATCATCAGCATGTCGCCGGCTTGCCTGATTCTCATGCCAAAATAAGCGGCATCTTTTTGCAACAGGTAATCTGCGGTCATCGCTTTTCCTTTGCCGGATTGGATTTCCATCGTATACTGCCACGAAAAATTATAAGATTCGGGAACTGCGGAAGCATCGGCTTTGTTGGCCGCCATTGCACCGAAATCAGGCCCTTGCTGCGCATATCCGCTAATGAAAAGGAACAGTAGGAGTACAATCGAAAGCGTTGTTTTTGTTTTCATCTTGGTGATTTTTTTGTTCAAATCAAATTTAAGGATTGATTTTGAGATAATTACAGCGTATGAAAAAATTTCAGGGTCTTTTCGGGCAACAGAAAGTTAACTTATTTTTGGCTGTTTTTCTCATAGATTAGAATACTTTTGCAGCCTCAAAAAGAAAGAAGATGCAATTGG
This sequence comes from Flavobacterium sp., assembly GCA_035317805.1. GTDB lineage: Bacteria > Bacteroidota > Bacteroidia > Flavobacteriales > Flavobacteriaceae > Flavobacterium. The sequence goes on from DATHGE010000368.1 coordinate 5,678, forward strand.
ATTTCAGGGAAATAATTACAGTCGGAATGGTGCTTTTCGCCGTCATCGATATCGTCGGGACCATCCCGATTATCGTCGACCTGCGCAGCAAGCACGGCCATATCGAATCAGAAAAAGCGTCTGCTGTTGCCGGGATCATCATGATCGTTTTCCTTTTTATCGGTGAGGAATTCCTGAACCTGATTGGCATCGACGTGCATTCGTTTGCCGTTGCCGGATCGTTCGTACTGTTTTTCCTGGCTTTGGAAATGATCCTTGGCATCCGTATTTATAAGGATGAGGAAGCCAGCTCTGCCTCGATTGTGCCGCTTGCGTTCCCGTTGATTGCCGGCGCCGGGACTATGACAACCTTATTGTCGCTGCGGTCACAGTTCCAAAGCATCAATATTGTCATCGCCATTGTCTTGAACATTATCCTGGTCTATATCGTATTGCGCTCGTCTGCCAAAATCGAGAAAATTCTCGGCAAAAACGGACTCGGCGTTATCCGAAAAACCTTTGGCGTCGTGCTGCTCGCCATCGCTGTTAAATTATTCGCGGCGAATGTTAAAGGTTTGTTCGCATAGTTTATTTTTTATTAATTTCAATCAAAATTAAATTCACAAGATGAAAATTTTCACTTCAATATTGGTAATTATAGCGCTCGCTTTAATTGTTTTCAACATTACACTTCTTGATTTTGACCATTTATTTGAAGGCAACAGCATGGTTGCGCTTATCGGAATCGCGGCTTCTTTTTGTGCTGTCTTTATCCTGCTTATTTTCAGGATGTCTAAAATGATTGAGGACAAATCCAAAAACAACTAGTTTCATGTTTGATGTACTCATTATCGGCGGCGGCGTTTCCGGAATATCCTGCGCGCTCATATTGGGTTCTGCCCATAAGAAAGCCTTTGCCGCCGAAAAGAAAATCGGCATCTTCACCCACCAGAAAAACACCAACCTTCAGGAAGCCTTATTCAATAATGCTTACGGAATCGCTCCTGGCAAACTTGGCTCCGAACTGATGACAGAAAGCACCTGTCATTTATCCCAAATGTATCCGCATGTGCTGCAATTCGCCAATGAAAAAGTCATGAAGATTGAAGGCGAATACCCGAATTTTACCGTTGTGACCAATAAAGATTCCTATCAGACCAAAATGGTCGTAGTTGCCGTCGGCTGGGCCAATACGCTAATGATTGAAGGTTTGGAACAATATATCGAACCGCACAAAAAAGCAATTCCCGAAAAAAATCGCATCCAGCTTCGCAATACAGACCATAAAGTGGCCGACGGAATATACGTCGCCGGAACACTTGCCGGAAAACGAAGCCAGCTTTCCATTGCAGCCGGAAGCGGTGCAGAAGTGGCCACCGACATCCTGACTTTATGGAACAACGGCAACCAGAGCCAAAGTCACGACAGCATCAAAAAGTAATTATTTTTGGCTTAGGACCACTTTAATCATCGGATCTTCCTTCAGGACGATTTCATAGTATTTCTCTTCATCGAAAAGTTGGCGCGCAAATTCCCCCGTGAGATAGCGTTTTACAAGCGCCTTGTTTTTATTGAGCTTCAGGTCGAGTCCGTTGTCTGCGATATATTTCTGGAAGTTGTCGAAATATAGGTCGGTTTTTTCCATTTTGGAAAGGAACTGCGCGAATGTCAATCCCTTGAAAGTTTTCCTGTTTTTGTCCAATTGTTCGAATACGAAATGCCCAACCGCGCCAGATTGCATCAGGTAGGCCGTAGTTTCCTGTCCGTGCGCCACTTCAAGCGGAACGAAAATATCCGGAACGATACCGCCGCCGCCATAGACGATTTTCCCCGATTTGGTTTTGAATTTTAAAGTATCTGCGATTTTGATGCTGTCCTTATCATACAATTCGCCGTCTTCAAAGCGTTTGCCGAATTCGTTGAAATAATCTTCCGTGCCTTTCGAATAACTCTTTTGTATCGACCGTCCCGAAGGCGTATAATATCGTGCAACCGTAAGTCGAACCGCCGAACCGTCATCGAAATCCATCTCGCGCTGCACCAGCCCTTTTCCGAAAGAACGGCGCCCGACAATCGTTCCGCGGTCGTTGTCCTGGATCGCTCCCGCCAAGATCTCACTCGCCGATGCACTGTTTTCATTAATCAGCAAATACACTTTTCCTTGCTCAAAATCGCCCGTATCGGTAGCAAAAGTCTTGTCGATCCGGCCTTTTTTGTTTTTGGTGAAAACGATCAGTTCTTTATCCTTAAGCAATTCGTCGGCAACTTTCGCCGCCATTTCCATATAGCCGCCGCCATTGTCGCGAACGTCGATAACCAGTGCTTTGGCGCCCGCGTTGCGCAATTTTGTGAGTCCGTGCTGGAATTCATCATAAGTCGTCTCTGCGAATCGGTTGATTTTAAGATAGCCCGTCGTCGGATTCAGCATAATCGCGGCATCGACGCTGTTGAGCGGAATCACATCGCGTTTGACCTTCACATTGAATTTGCGGTTTTCGGTTTTCCTGAAAATCGTGAGTGTGATTTCCGATCCGGCCACGCCTCGTAATCTTGGGAACAAGCTGTCTGAGGGCAGTTTCCTTCCGAACAATTTGGTTTTTCCGGCATATAAAATCCGGTCTCCGGCAAGCAATCCCGCTTTTTCCGAAGGTCCGTTTTCGAGCGGCTTGATTACGGCAACCGTATCGTTATACATATAAAAATTGACGCCGATCCCGACGAAATCGCCTTTCATGCTTTCGGCAACGCCGGTCTGTTCGCTTGGCGGAATATAGACCGAATGCGGGTCGAGCTGCGCCAGGATATTATTCACCGTCAAATCGACAATCGAATCGGTGTTGATATTGTCGACATATTCGTTATCGATAAAATCGAGCAATTTGTTGATCTTGCCTTTGTAGTTCTTTTTCGAAAAGGATGGTTTCTCAATGGGGAAATTCAGGAATCCGCCCAGCAAAATGCCTGCAGCCAAAGCCGTAAAAACCAGTAATATGACGTATGTGTTCCGGATGCGCATTTAGTCGAGTGATTCAATTTGGTCGACCGTCACGCCGGCTTTCACCAAAAAATCGACGCCCGAAGTGTCGCGGTAGCCGTTTTGGTAAACGACCCTTTTGATTCCCGATTGGTGGATGAGTTTGCTGCATTCCTTGCACGGCGAAAGTGTGATGTATAATGTGGCGCCTTCGCAGGATTGGGTTGATTTGGCGACCTTGAGGATCGCGTTTGCCTCGGCGTGAAGCACGTACCATTGTGTGAGCCCTTCGTCATCTTCGCAGCAATTCTCGAAACCGGTTGGCGTTCCGTTGTAGCCGTCGGAAATGATCATTTTGTCTCGCACGATGATGGCGCCGACTTTCTTTCTTTTGCAGTAAGACAACAAGCCCCATTCTCTGGCAATCCGAAGATAGGCCTTGTCGTATTTATTGAGTTTTGTACTATTCATGTTTCTTATTTGTTCCAAATGTCGTTTTCTATCAGCATCGGCACGACCATACCGATTACAAAGGCCGACATTACCAGGGTGAAATCGCGTTTCGAAAACCGCCCGAAATGGTGCATGATGAACGAAATCAGCAATATCACCAAAACCACGATGAGCTGCGCGAGTTCGATTCCGATTGCAAATTCGAACAAAGGTGCGACTTTATCGGATGGATTTCCGGAAAGTATCGTCTTAAAGTAATTCGAAAAGCCCAGGCCATGGATGATTCCGAAAAACAATGTGATAAAACCCACAATGTTAACGCTTTCTTTCTTCGTCGTCTTCCCGACCATGAAAAGATTATAGGCCGCCGTGACCAAAATGGTGATCGGAATTAAAAACTCGACCAGCGTTTCTTTGATCATAATCACTCCGAAAACCGAAAGGATCAGCGCCAGCGTATGTCCGATCGTAAAAATCGAAACCAGCAGCAATACGCGTTTCCAGTCTTTGAATGCGTACGGGACCGTAAGCGCGATTAAAAACAAAATATGGTCATAGCCTCTAATGTCGAGAACGTGGTGTAGGCCGATTTCCAGATATATCAAAAAATCTGACATGTCATTTTATATTAAAGATTCAGGGATTGTAAACTTACAATATATTTTCAAAACGGCAGTCGGGCCGGAATATTTTAAAGCGGCGGAATATTGGCATAAAAAACTTCCCGAATCGGTTTTAAATAAATCGGAAAAACAATATATTTGCACCGTTAAAAAAAGAACAACTATGTCATTTTCAGATTTATTCGACAGCGAATTTAAAAGCAGAAATAAAGGCCATTTTTCGGCTATCGCCCGTGTTGCAATGGCAGACGGAATCATGGTTCCGGAAGAGAAAGCATTTTTAGATAAACTCGCCCGCAAATTAGAGATTTCAAAAGACGAGTATGAGGAGATTCTCGAAAACCCTTTAAAGTATCCGATCAACCCGCCTTATTTGTACTCGCAGAGGCTGGAGCGTCTGTATGATTTGGGCAGAATGGTGCATGTTGACCATCATTTGGGAGACAAACAGGATATTCTGTTGAGAAAATTTGCGCTCGCTTTGGGATTTACGCCAGGCAATGCAAACCATATCGTGAACAAGGCGATGTCGCTGATTGACGCGAAAGTGGATTCGGAAACTTTCCTGTATGAAATGGAGCACATGAATAAATAAGCTGAGTTCCTTAGTTACTGAGAAAAGCAAAAGCCGGATTTCAAATTGAGATCCGGCTTTTTTTATAGAAAATTGGTTTGGTTGGTTTTCAAACTAAGGCGCTCAGTTATTTTGAGCTGCCGCCATAAACGACTCTGCCTTCTCTACCATATTATAGCTGCCGCAGAAAAACGGTACGCGCTGGTGCAGCTCCGTCGGCATGATTTCCATGATGCGGCCAAAACCGTCGGAAGCCTTACCTCCGGCCTGTTCGGCGATGAAAGCCATCGGGTTGCATTCGTAAAGCAAACGCAATTTCCCTTTTGGTGCTTTGGAGCTCGTTGGGTAAATATAAATCCCGCCTTTGATCATGTTCCTGTGAAGGTCGGAAACCAGGCTCCCGATATATCTTGAAGTATACGGCCGGTCTTCTTCCTCGAGCTGGCAGTATTTGATGTAATCTTTTACGCCTTGTGGAAAGTGTACGTAATTGCCTTCGTTGATCGAGTAAATGGTACCGTCTCTTTTGAATTGCATATTCGGATGCGAAAGGTAAAACGTCCCGATTGCCGGATTCAGGGTGAAACCGTTTACACCGTGGCCGGTCGTATAAACGAGCATCGTTGAAGTTCCGTAAATCACATATCCCGCCGCTACCTGCGCCGTTCCGGGTTGCAGAAAATCTTCTAAAGTTACCGGTGTCCCGATTGGTGTCACCCTTCTGAAAACAGAAAAGATCGTCCCTACGGAAACATTCACATCAATATTTGAGGAACCGTCGAGCGGATCCATGAGCACGACATATTTGTTGTTGTGGCCGCTGTCCAACCCTTCAACGGTAATGTAATTGTCGTTTTCTTCGGAAGCGATGCCGCACACGATTTCGCGGTTGATCAGCGTCTGTATGAAAACATTATTGGCATAAACATCAAGCTTTTGCTGGTCTTCGCCCTGGATATTCTGTTCGCCCGCCGCTCCGGTAATGTCGACCAACCCGGCTTTGTTTACCTTATAGTTGACGACTTTTGCCGCGAGCCTTATCGAGTTGATGATTTTGGATAATTCTCCCGAGGAATATTGATGCGCCTTTTGGTTCTCAATGATAAATTCCCCCAGGGTCTTGTTGCGTTCTTCCATTGCGAAATCGTTGTAGTTAGTGGTGCAAATATCGGTTTTTTTATGAAATTGAAAGGAATTTTGCAGAATAGTTTGGCGGATTTGTATATTTGTTTTTTGCACGATATAACCCAGCCCCGATAGCAGTGAAAATCCTTTTGCTTTTTTCTTTAGAAAGCAAAAGATTGTAACGGATAGCGGGAAACAGCTCCTGAAAAATGAACATCAGAAAAGGCGAAAAAGCCGACATGCCCGCAGTTTTAGCATTGATTACCGAACTCGCCGTATTCGAGAAAGAACCCGACGCGGTTGTAGTAACGGTTTCTGATTTGGAGCGCGACGGATTTTCAGAAAACCCATTGTTCCATACTTTCATCGCCGAAAAAGACAACGAGATTGTCGGGATGGCGTTGTATTATTACCGCTATTCGACGTGGAAAGGCAAAACGATCCATTTGGAAGATTTGATCGTGAAGGAAAAAATGCGCGGCGCGGGTTTGGGTTTTGCGCTGTATTCGGAAATTATCAAACAGGGAAAAAAGGACGGCGTTCGCAGGATTGAATGGAACGTTTTAGACTGGAATACGCCCGCAATCGACTTCTATGAAAAATCGGGCGCACGCGTTTTGAAAGACTGGCTTGTGGCGCAAATGGACGAAAACGGGATTGAGAATTTTTTAGATAGAAAATAGAAGCAAGAG
>DATHGE010000369.1:0-14265 GCA_035317805.1 Flavobacterium sp.
AAGAAAAATAAAAGTCCCCACCTGATGAATTTTCCGCGCACGGCCATCTTGTTGTACTTCAACACAAAAAAAAGAACGAGGATGAAAAAGACAATAATAATGTTTTTGGAAGAAAGCAAAATCAGGAAAACTGGCAGTAAAACCATCGCGAATTTATCAAACACATTGCCGGCAGCTTTGGTCAGGAAATAGAAAAAGGCTATCGCAATGTAAACGGACACGTGGATGGCGTTGACATCTTCTGTTACGAGCTCATGGTAGAATAAAACGTTGCTGTCGCCCGAAACGGCAAAACGAAAGGCTGCCTTCAAAAGCCAGAACAGTGTAAATAAAACCATCCCGACACTGAAATATCTTAGGACTTTCTGTTTCCTGTCGGCATCTAATTTTGGAAAAACCATAAAACAGAGCGGAACACCCAACAGCGGAAGCCCTTTTTGTAATGCCTTTATTGACGCATCAAAATCATTCGTCCACAGCAGCGACAAAGCCATCAGGGCAAATAGCGCCATCGGCAACAGCAATGCGGTTTCAAATCTAAAATTTGATTTTTTAAAAGTAAGCAGGGAAATTGCGGCCAATGAAATCAGGGCGATGCTGCTGCAAACATGGCCTAACGGAATACTCAGTAAAGTCAGAATGATAAAAAGTAACGCCGGATTGCTTTTACTTTCGCGTATGAGATCCAGAAAAGCAGTCTTCAAATAATTGCAGGTATTCTCCATTTATCTTGTCCCAGTTAAAATCATTCCCAATGGCTTTAAAATTATTTTCGACGAGGTGCAAGTTATCACTTTTTTTGATTGTGTGCAGCAAATTTTTGACTTCACCGGCATTCGAAAAGTAATAGGCATTCTCTTTCAGGACGCCTTTGTTGAAGTCGTTGTTGTGCGCAATGATCAACGCATGCGACGCCATCGCTTCGAGCAATGACGGATTGGTTCCGCCTACAGAATGGCCGTGGAAATACAGATTCGAGAAATAACGCAGGTTGTCGAGATGGGCAAGGTTGTAAATGCCGCCCATGAAACGGATATTGGCATGTGCCGAAAATTTATCATTCAGGTATTTTCCGTATTTGGTGTTGTGGTTTCCGACAACGAGGATTGCTGTTTTATTTTCGTCTAAAGCCACGCCTTCCAATACGGTATCGAGGTTGTTTTCGGGTTCGAAACGCGCCATGATCATGTTGTAGTTCCCTTTTTCAACGCCGTATTCCGCAATGACCTTCTCATCGGGATTGTTGAATTGATGCGCGCCATACGCGATGTAGGTCGACTCTCTTTGATACCGGTTTTGAAGGAATTTCTGGATGCCCAATGAATCCGAAACGAGGAAATCGCTGCTCATGACCGCAAGCCTTTCGGCGAATTTCAGGAACTGGCGGACCGGAGCCGAATATTTGGAACGCTTCCACTCCAAACCATCCATATTGGTAATGATGATGGGCTTTTTAGGCAACAGGAAAAACCAGATGGAATTGCTCGTATAGCCAAGCTGCAGGATGATGTCGAATTGGCGTTTGCGCGAATCGATGATGCAATTGTAGTCGTAGATAAATTGCCCGAAAGTACCGAATTTGTGCTCCGGATCGTTATGGTGAAGGATGTTTACACCCTGGAAATTTTTCTCCTGGAAAGGATGGTTGTGTGAATTGTAGACATAAACCTCATGGCCTTTCTGAACCAGGTAGACAGAAAAAAATTCAGCAAACTGTTCAAAACCTCCGTAATAATTTGGGACGCCGCGGGTACCTAAAATGGCTATTTTCATTCCGTATATTTCCTTTGAAAATGGCAAAAATAGCTTTTTAAGCGCAACAAATAAAGGTTTAAACTAATTTTCTTCAAATGTGCGCTACTTGATGATTTCTGTAAATATAGTTTCAAATTGCTGTACGTGCTTGTCGAGCGAAAAATGCGTGATGGCACGCGTGTACCCCGTTTTTCCGTATTCAGCCCGCTTTTCCGGACTGACAATTAATTGCTCGAGGGCTTCTGCGAGGCGTTTTTCATTGCCGGGTTCGAAAAGCAATCCGGTTTCATTTGGAAGTACGATTTCGGTCAGTCCGCCGTGATTGGCCGCGACGACCGGTTTTTTAGACATCATGGCTTCAATGGCAACCATCCCGAAAGGTTCGGGTTCGGTAGAAGGCACAACGGCAATATCAATCGAATCCCAGAATTTCCAGATATTCTCCTGGAACGGGATGATGATGACGCGCTGCTCCAGTTTGAATTCCTTTATTTTTGCTTCGAGATCAGTTACAAAAAAGTCCTGGTTGGGCGGTGCCGAACCGAGATAAACCAATTTGATGTTGCCGTATTTACCGGCCAATAGTTCAAATGCTTTCAACAGCAGCTGCTGGCCTTTCCAACTATTGATCCTGCCTACAAGTGAGATGACGATTTCATTTTCGGAAGCGTGGAAATAATCGCGACGCACCGTCTGCACTTCTTCGGGCGTATGGAGTGGCTTTTTAGCGACATCGAGCCCGTTCCAGATAAAAGCAGATTTTTCGGCCAGGACCGGATTGCCCCCGATCCAGAAATTCATCGTTTCCCTGGAATCATATACGATCTTATCATTCGCTTTCCAGGCCAGCAATTTCTTGAATGCCAAGTTCACCACCGTTGGTTTTGCGATGATTTCCTGTACGTGCCACAAATGGTTCACATTCCGTTTTTTAGCAAACAAAAGGCCTATAAGTGCCGCCAGCGTATGAGAATAAACGAGCCTGAAATGGTACTTTTTATGCAACTCATCCAAAACCGCCATGCCCTTTTTGTATTCGCTCCCGAACTTCAGCAGATTTCCGGGTGTGAACATTTTTCTGTAAATCTTTAAAACGGGCGCGATGACAACCTCGATATTGTTCTTCTCGAGTTCGACCTTGAGCGGCCCTTCAAAAGGCAAAACGACCACGGGATAATATTGAGACTTGTCCAATTGGGAGATAAACATCAGGATGGTTTTATCGGAACCGTAAAGTTCTGCCGACTGATGGATAAAAAGAATACTTTTCATGAAGGAATTGATTTGTTTAATCTTTCTCTGTAAGCGATCAGGAAACCGAGTAATAATGTTTTGGTGTCGAATAAATTATAGAATCCGACGAAAACCCAATTCGAAACGAAAAGGAAAAAGAAGGTCCCTACAAACAGCAGGTTGATTTGGTTCACCAGCGGCACATTTGATTGCTTCGACCTGAAGAAATAGGCGATCGCAAATAAATAAAGGCAAACGCCAAGCAAACCCGATTTGAGGAAAACGGTCATAAAACCGTTGTGCAGGAACGGAATATAGCGCATGAAACTCGTTTGCAGCCAGACTCTGGTCTTCAGGTCAATCTGCGAACCGAGGCCTTCGCCAAAAACGACTGCCTTCCAACCGTTGTTGGATACCTGCCGGACGGTCTGGATATTTTCATAGGATCGGTAATTGTCGTTAAAATCGACCCAGTCGTGTTTGTCCACTTTGGTCTTGAAAGGCTCAAACGGTGCGATCTTTATCTTGTAGAATAAAGCCTCCAGCCCTTTTGCGCCGCGTTGCGGATTGGAATTATAAATCAACGCATAACCAACGAGTGACAACGCAAGCAACGTACTGAAAACGATGATCGACTTTCTGTTGATTACGAAATAACCGCTCATCGCCAAAAAGAGAATCACGAGTTGGATGAAATTGGTCCGTGCCAAATACAAGGCGCTCGAAACGGCAATGAGGACGATGTAAATCAGGATACGCCTTTTCGATAAATCCAGTTCGAATTTTTTATAAAAAAGCAGAATAATCAGCGCATACACTTCGAAATCGCTGAAATAGCCACCATACATCCTCAGGTCGTTGATGTTGCGCACATGGAAGAAAATATAAGCGTGCGTGATAATGCCCAGGTGCAAAACGGCAATGATGGCCGCTGTGTTTACAACGACATCCATCGGGTTTTTGAAATAATTCTTACAGAGCTGGTAGCCTGCGGTCAGACCAAGAACCGGCTTCAGCAAATAGGTGATGTCGCGGATAACACTATAGCTGTTTAAATCCTTCTGGAAAAAAGCCACGATGGTTGCAATGACCAGGATCGATAAAAAATAGCCAATATATTGCAGGAAGCTTAAAGAATATTTTTCCCGCAGGGTTACGAATACCGTCAGTGACCAAAGGGCAAAAGTCAATTCGTAAATATTGATGTACGGAACTGCAACGCAGATTACAAACAGCGCGTGGTATAAGAATGCCTTACTGACTTTTGTACTCATGCGATGCTTTTTAGGATTTTTGCCGGAACGCCTCCGATTACCGAATGATCCGGGAAAATGCCATTGACCACGGCACCCGCCGCGACTACAGAATGACTGCCAACGACACAGCCATCAAGAAAAGTCGCCTTCGCGCCCACCCAAACATTATTGCCTATTTTGATACCTTTGGAAGTTGTTCCCTGTTCGCGGATCAGTTTGGAACTGTCGCCGAAGTTATGGTTTTCGGAATGGAAACTTACATACGAACCCATAATGACATCCGTACCGATCTCAAGTCCGCCCGGAGCGCCGAAATGCGTAAAATCGCCAACGGCAGAATTGTCGCCTATTTTCATTCCTTTACCGTATTTCGAAAAATGACTGGTGGAAAGCAGGTTTGAAAAAGCGCCGATCTTGACGTTATTGCCAATCACGATTTTTTCCCTGGCATAACCATCGATCCTGCAGTGCTTTTCGATGGTAACATTCTTTCCGAAGCTGATGTTTTTTTTATTGAGGATGGTGCAATTGTTTCCGAGATAGATTCTTTTTCCGGTACGCAGGAATCCTCTGGTAAGCATTATGAGTCGGTGCTTGAGCGTATAATAAAAAAGGCCTCCGGGAATTTCGGGGTCGACACTGTACGTTTTCCCTGATTTTTCAAGTAGTTTCTGAAATATTTTTTTTATCATTTTTCTTTGGGAAAAAATTTCGTCAGACGATTTTTCAAAAATACGATTGTTTTTGAATTCTAACGCGGAAATAGCCGGTTTTTAATTTTAAAAGCGAACAAAACAACCGTAAGGAATTCGATAAATACCAGCGAAATCAGTACGCCGTAAATTCCGAAAATGTTCAGCAGCAGCACAATCAGCAATAAATTAAGCAGCACCAGAATCATCGTAGCGTTGATGTAAAATTTCCGGTAATCAAATCCGAGCACCAATTGCTTTAACGGAAGCGAGACCGCCATCATCAAAGGAATGGCGACGGCAACCTGCAGCAATCCGCCGATGGCCGCGATTTCTTTGGGATGGAAATAAGCCACAATCGGGTTGGCCAGCAAATACACTGTTCCCATCGAAATCAGGATAAATATAAAATTGGCGCCATTGTAAATTTTCCAGAATCGCAGCCCGTTTTTGAGGTTGGTTTCCAAAAGGTAGCAAACCCGCGGGAAAGCAAAGTTAAAAAACAGCAACAGGTAGGTCTTGAATATGACGATGACCTGGTCGACGACGCGATAGATTCCGGCCATCGTAGGATTTCCCAGAAATCCGATAAGGATTAACGGCGAATACAGTTGTATCGAAACAAAAATCTGCGAGAAAAACATCGAGAAATTGTGGCGGAGCTGTTCCTTTACATCAATCCTACGAACGTTTCCGAAATGAAAGGAATGGCTTTTCAAAATCTGCAAAAAACTGATGCCGTTGGCCACTATCATCCCAATTCCCCACCAAAGGTTGATGTAAATGAAATCGCCTTCGTGCTTAATGAAGGCAAAAATCCCGACAAGATAAATCACTTTCGACAGGATATTGAGAACCGTAATCTGTTTGAAATTTTCAACGCCCTGAAGAAACCAGGTCGGATTCAGGAATTGTCCCGCAAGAATCGGAAGTCCCAGAAAAAACAGCATCCGGTCTTTCTGGAAATACGGAACAGCCAGAAACAGGATGCCCATAATCATTAAAATAATGAGGAGCACGAGAAATTTAGCGCTGTAGGTCGTTGTAAAGATGCGCTGCAGTTCTTGTGGATTTTCGCGGTTTGTCGCCACGGATTTTACACCGATAATGTCAGAACCATAGTCGATAAAAACAATCAGAAAAAAAGTCAGTGCCATGCCGAACGCCGCTTTCCCGTAGTTTTCGAGTCCGCATACCGAAATGATGTAAGGAATTACAAGCAGCGGCGTGATCAGGTTAAAACCCTGCCCGATACCATAAACGACGAGATTTGCAAACTGCGTGTTCTTTCTTAAACGTGCTATGGTTGCTTGTAACATCAGGGTTTGGTGAGCTTTTCGATTTCTTTACTCAAAGCGTCTTGGTTGGGATAAATCGCCGGCGTGAGTCGCTTGCCGTCTTTGATATTGGCGGTGATTTTCCCGGTGGAAAAATCGGCGAGACATTGGTGCTTGTCGGGTTGCACGTATTTGAACACATCCATTCCGGCGGCTGAAAAACTTCTGCCGTTGTATTCCATCGCTATCCTTTTGAAATACACGTCGGGTTGATCGGGCTTGAGACCCAAGTCAAACCTGAGCTGCGTCGGGATGATTTTCCCCGGAATCACAAATTCGATGCGTTGCTGTTGGTCGCTTCCCTTTAATTCTTGCCAAATGGCAGGACGCGAGAAAAAATCGATTGTTCCGTCTGTCGTATAGTACAATGCAAAGCTGTCGTCTTTTTCAACGATGACATCGATGGCGACTTTAAAGTCGGTATTGCCCACTTTTGCATCGGCTGATTCTTCTTTACAGCCCAGGCAAAATGTCGCTAAAAGAATACTCAGAAGGAAACTTCTCATTTTATCTAATAGATTGCAATCACTTGTTTGTATAGTTTGTCGGCAATCGTAGCCATTCCGAAATCTGACGGATGTCCGCTCACCTGCTCATTGGCGAATTTACCATAGGAATAATTCTTAGGCTCGGCCTGAAAATCGAGCAGCGGAATATAATAATAGCCGTTGTCTTTGGCCACTTTTTGCTGAATGCTGTCTTTTACAGGCGAAGGCCAAACCGTTCCGGTAATGATGACCTTTGTATTCTTGCTCTTGAAATGGTTGATCATCTTGATCAGCTCCTGCTCATAATTGGAGAATTCCGGACCTTTTTCATTGACGTTTTCGCCAAGACGCACAATCAGGATGTCATAGGTTTTTCCCGAGATATCCGAAAATTGGTTGAGGTCGTAATGAAAATCGTTTTCCCAATACGCGATATTCCTGGCGGTAAATTGTATTTTGTATTTGCCTGCATCCGACAGTTTTTTGTGTAGCAGACTTTCAAAATCCTTATCCGGTGCGGTGGCGGCCATGCCCCAATCGCCATTCCAACCCAATTCCGGTGCTGGCGGATGGTAGGTGATCGAATTTCCGACAACCAAAACTTTAAGCTCTTTTTTTTGAGGATCGTTTCCTCCATTGTTGCAGCTATAGGCCCATAACGTAATCGGGACCAAAAGCAATAGAATGAATATTTTTCTCATAGTCAGGCAGGTGTCGACGACAAAGTTAAAAATAAAAAAGTCACAAATAGTCGTCTATTTGTAACTTTTTAAATATGGTGCCGTGGGCTTATTTTGTTATTTTGCTGACCTCGTCTACGATTGACTGTTGTGGGTAATAGAAACGGTTCAGCTTGCTTTTTGGATTTTTCTTGAAGGTAATCGTTCCTTTTGCCTCATCGATTTCTGTGTTTACAGAATCATTCTTGATGAAATATTTCAGGAAGTCAGAACCTTTGAATTCGAAAGATTTTCCGAAGTAGCTCATTTTAAATTTGTTCAATGTAACATCGCCTTGCGCTTCGCCAAGCTTGATACCGAAATCGATTCTGATGTGTGTCGGGATCGCTTCATCAGGAAGGCTCAAAGTAACGTGCTGTGGTCCAGCCTGCGCTTTGATGTTGTGCCATGCTACATGGTCATCACCTTCGAACTTTATGGTGTTGTCTTCGGTATAATACAATGGAATGTCGTCGTCTTTATCCGTGACTACGTCGACATCAACAGCGAAATGCTCATTATTCTCTTCTGTTTGGGCTGGAGCAGCACCTTCAGCTTCTGTTTTTTTGTCATCCTTACACGATAAAAATAGAACTGCACAAAGGGCCAGACTTAAAAATGTTTTTGTTTTCATTTGAAAAATAATTTTGGCAAAATTATATAATTTTTAAGAACTCAGGCATAAAGCCTTATATTTTTTTTAATTGCTTTTATTTTCTTTCGACTCTGATGCTGTAAATGATGACATTTCGATCCTTATCGCCATCTATGCCATCGTTGTCATAAATAATCTGAAGTCTGACTTGCTTGTCGCTGTCGATCTCAAATGGCAGCACATTTTCTTTTTTTGACTGGTTCTCACTCAGGAAAAAATCTCCGATGATGTTTCCATCCAGTCTTACTTTTAAATGTGCATTCTCATTTTTAATCGGCTTGTCAGGCAAACTGTTTCCTTCAATAATCAGGTTGTATTTGCCTTTTTTGGCTTGCATCAAAGACGTCCTCGCGTTGGTATTGTTATAGAAAACCATATTGCCTTTCTCGTCAATATTGGCTGAAGAGAAAGCCGCGAAATCAATCTTGTCTTTGAGTTCGATTACCTTTTCATTTTTCGGCACATAGTAGTTGGCCCACGCATCGCGGAATTCGATCTTGTCGCGCAAGTAGAAATTTTCGAGCAGGTATGCTTCTTCTTCGGGCGCAAGCGCGTAAGGATGCGCGTTGAAATCAGTAATCCAGAACGGTTTCTGGGCAACTGTGTGGTCTTTCAGTGCTTTGATATAATCGGTAAAGGTTTTCGCTTCGATCTTGACCGGCGTATTTCCATAAAAATGCGGCAAAATCCAAAACCAATAGGTCACTATCGTGGTGTTATCCATATTCTTTTCCTTGAGTGCATTGGTCAGTTCGCGCAACTGCGTCTTGGTTGTCGTATTGTAATAATCCCTGACGATGAACAAATCGAGCAAGCTGAAAATAACGATCAGGACCACGGCCGATAATTTAACGATCTTGTTTCCGATGTGAACGATTGCAATCGCAACCAGCATCAGCACCACCGGAAGCACGTTGATGAAATAACGCGTCAGGATGATCGAAACATCGAGATAGGATCGGATGAGCGGAATCACTAATGCCGCGACGAGCCAGGTAAAAAGCACAATGAAACTGAAAATCATTTTGTTGCCGATGATGTCGCGATAGGTCGTTTCAGGCATTTTCTGTCTGAACAGCGCAACAAAATAATAAACGACTAAAATGTTTACGATAAAGAGCAACATTTCAGAATTGTTGAAAAACTCCTTCACCATTAAAGCAATCGAGTCCGGCCCCGGTTTAGGAATCCAGAAGGATTTGATTTCGGCGAGCTGGGCAAAAGCTTCATAATTCGGAAGGATCAGCAAAACGGCAACGACGCCTGAAAGGCAACAACAAATAAAGAACTGTTTCCTTTCGTTTGACGGAACCAGAATCAAAAAGAACAACAGAATCAGGCACTGTGCAAACAAAACAGTCAATCCGACGAAATGCGCATTAATGACCAATCCGGCGAAAATCCCGAAGAATATCGCGTTCTTATAAGTGGGTTTTCTGATCAATATTGAAAGTCGGTAGAATGCCAGCACCGTAAAAAGCAAAAACATTCCGTAAGGTCTCACTTCTTGTGAATACGCAATATGAAAAACGTTGATACACGCAAGTCCGGCCGCTACGAGTCCGCCTTGCTTGCTGATAAGTTCCTTTCCAAGCAAATACATCGAATACACGCCGGCAATCCCGATAAACGCCGAGAAAATTCGCGCCGCCATCGACGTAAATCCGAAAATATAAACCCAGATTTTAAGCAGGAAGAAATACAAATGCGGCAAGTCTTCCCAAAAAATCACGCTGTCATAAAACTGCTTAAACGTGAGTTTGGGATTGGCATCGTTCATACTCAGCACCTCATCGAGCCAAAGGCTTTGGAAATCGGCACGATAAAATCGCAATCCGGCAGCAACGACTAAAATCGCCGTAAGCCAATAATTGTTTTTCAACCAATTGATCACTTTCATTTCTTTGGGTATTATTCGGTTTTTCGGTAAAAGTCGCCTCTTGAAAAATATTTCTCTACGAAGCAATACACGAGGATAAAAAAGTACCTGCTGCCCATTTCCTTAATCTTTAGTTTGGAAACGCCATATTTTCTGTTGGTCCAGGAATTTGGGACAACGGTATACGAATAACCTCTGATGATGGCTTTAAGCGGCAATTCAATCGTGAGGTTAAAGTGCGGAGACAGGATTGGCTTTACGCCGTCGATCACTTCTCTTTTGTATAATTTAAACGCATTGGTCGTATCATTGTATTTGATACGCATGGTGGTTTTGATAATGAAATTGGCAATCCTGTTGATGATTTTCTTTACAAACGGATAATCAATCACTTTTCCGCCTTTCATAAAGCGGCTTCCGAAAACGCAGTCATAATTGCCTTCGAGCATTTTTGTGTAATAGCGGATCAGGTCGTATGGCGAATCAGAAAGATCGGCCATCATCACTGCCACGCAATCTCCCGAAAAACGCTCAAGCCCGTAACGCACGGCATAGCCGAAACCATTCGGACCCAGATTTGTTTCGTATTTGAGTGACGGATATTTTTGCGACAAGGTTTCGAGTACGGCCGCAGTGCCGTCCTTCGAATTGTCATTGACTACGAAAATCTCGTGTTCGATGTTGACTTTTGCAAAAGCTTCTTCAATCTGGTCGATGGTTTCCGTAATCGATTCTTCTTCGTTATAGGCGGGAATTACAATGCTTAATTTCATTAATTCTTACTGCTTGTTGCGATATAAATCTGTTGCAAAATATCGTTGATGTTGTATTTCCAGGTCCAGTCCGGATAGTGCGATTGGAATTTCGACACATCGCTGATCCACCAGATATGGTCGCCGATCCTATTGGCTTCGGTGTATTCGTAATTCATCGGTTTGCCTGTAATCTGCTCACACATTTCAATCGCTTCTGCCATCGAACAGTTAGAGAATCTTCCGCCGCCTGCATTGTATACTTCGCCTTGTTTTGGATTTTGGTAGAAATGCCAGAACATATTCACCAAATCCCAACTGTGGATGTTGTCGCGCACCTGTTTGCCGTGGTATCCGAAAACGGTATACTTGTCGCCCGTGATTGCACATTTCATCAGATAAGAAAGGAAGCCGTGGAGTTTTGTCCCCGAGTGGTTTGGTCCTGTCAAACAGCCGCCGCGAAAAACACCTGTGTTCATCCCGAAATATTTTCCATATTCCTGAACCAATATGTCGGCAGCCACTTTAGACGCGCCAAACAAAGAGTGTTTGGTTTGGTCGATACTCATCTTTTCGTCGATTCCGTTTTTGAAATACGGATGCGATTCGTCGATTTCCCATCTTTTTTCACCTTCGATCAACGGCAGGTAGTTTGGCGTATCGCCATAAACTTTATTCGTCGACGTGAAAATGAAAACGGCTTGCTGGCAATGTTTGCGTGTTGCTTCGAGCATATTGAGCGTACCATTCGCATTTACGGTAAAATCGGTAAATGGTGCCGATGCCGCCCAGTCATGGCTCGGTTGTGCCGCGGTGTGGACGATGAGTTTGATGTCGTTTCCGTACATCGCAAAGATGCGGTCAATATCTTCCTCATTGCGGATATCGGCATGGTGGTGTTCGAAATTCGGAATGGTTTCCATTAACTTTTTGGTGTTCCATTCGGTTGAGGCATCGGCTCCGAAAAAAGCCTGACGCATGTTGTTGTCGATTCCGACGACTTTATCAAATTTATCAGCAAAAAAACCTACGGATTCACTGCCGATCAATCCTGAAGAACCTGTGATGATGCAAATATTCATTATTGTTTTATTTTATATTCTGTTATTGTTTTCTCTTCTTTGAACATGTCTTTTTTGACACCTCGGAATTTGTAATATTTCACCTGATATTGGGTCGGTTGGTGTGCGAAGAATAAAGCACAGTCCTCGATTGTACCCACATATGACGTTGAAAATATTCCCGTTTGCAGCAGTTTCGTTCCTGTTTTGTATCTTCTTACATCGGCGCCTTTTAAATAAACCGCCAGCTTCACCGCCGGAGCGTGCTCGTATATACCGTATAGTTTTCCAAGCAGGCTTTGTTGCAAACCAATTTCGTAATAAACGTTTTCCTTCGGAATCAAGGGCAATTCCATACGCGCATCGTACGTTCTTATTTTCTCCAACCGAATCGGCCTGAAATCCGGTTTCTTTTGCAATAATAACAGTTTTCTGCCATCATAATCGAATTGTTCGGCAAGAAAATAATTGAGGTTAAGTGCAAGGTTGAGTTTGCTTTCATCAAATAAGAGATAGCGGTCGTCGAGATTCGTATAGTCATAGATTACGAATTGCGGCGCGGTATTGACGTTATTGTAATGTTCGAAATTCAGGTCTTCGAGATAAGGCGTATATGCAGAATACGACTGGCAGACAGGGCGCGGCAAATAGTTAAGCCGGTTTTCCATCAACATTTGGATGTTCCATGGATATACATCGACAGTCGCCCTTCTGATTTTTCGCTTTACCGATGCCGGAAGTTGGATTCCCTGACCTACAATACGCATCGAAGCGTCGGGCGTAAATTTCGAATAGCCGCCCAAAAATGCCGTTTTGGAAAGTTTTTCCTTTAGCATTAGCGGTTTGTGCATTTTGGCAGACAGGTAATAAATCGGCAACGCCAATACGGCAATAAAAAGCACTTTGACGATATGATTGCGCAAATGCCTGCTAATGTCGACGTTGCACAGCACAACCATGGGCGTGTACAGGAAAAAATCGACGATATGTCCGTCATCAGCCCTCACAAATGACTGTTTGTATAAGACATAAACCGGAACCCCGAAAAGGAAAAGGATAAGCCACATCTTGAGTTTTTCTTCGTTTTTCTTCTTATAAATATTCGCGCAGATAATGACCAGAAGCAAAATGAATATTATCCGGAAATACGTTCTGCTTGACGGATGCCCGATTTTCGTGTACATGATGTCATTGTACCCGATGACCATCTCGATTCCGGAACGGATATAGGAAAATAATGCCACTTCAAACAGCTGCGCCAAAACAACGACCAATAGAACCGGCAAAACTGTATAGCCGAAAAGATACCACGACTTTACTTTTCTGGTTCTCAAATTATAGGCAATGCCTGCGAAATACAACACGAAAACAATCAATCCTGTGTTGAATTTGATAAAAAACAACAACGTCACAATCGCAATCTGAAAGGCATAATACAATGGTTTCGGCTCGTCTAAACCCATGCGGATCCAAAATACCAACATGAATAGCAGCACCATTGTTGACGCCGTTCCAACCCATATCGGCAAGGCAACCACCGCTGCGGCTATCGCCAAAAAGGTAAAAATCTTATTTTTACTTTGCTTGAAAGCCAGAAAAAATATGAGGAAATAATTGGCAAACATAAACAGGTCGAACAGCAAAAATGCCAAGCCGTTTTCTCCCAAGCTCAAACGCGTACACAAAGGCGCGAGCGGCCCATACGTAAAAACGAAATCCGTTCCCCAGGTAAGTCCGTGGATTTTCGCGTAATTCATGGCGAGAATCCAGGAGTGGTCGATTGTAGCCCAACCCGGACTTCCGGCTGGATTCGGCCAGAAATCGGTAATGAATCGATCGGGAAGAGCGATAAAAGCAGCAACCAATGCCACAACGATGGCCAGAAGGTTCATTTTATTTTTTAAAAAATTTGCTGCTTGGAATGTCATTGTTTATTTCAAGATTGCTTCGAGTTGCGTTTCATTGTCTTTTATCCAATGGTAAATATCCGAAAACACCGTTTCGACATTTCGTTTTGGTTTCCAGCCGGTTTCCTGTTCTATTTTTGAATTGTCGGTGATATACATCCGCAAATCCGCCGGACGTGTTTCGGTTTCCGAGCCGATCGTAATTTTATTTCCGGAGATTTTTTCGCAGATGGCCGTCATTTCCAACAACGAAGCGCTGTTTTCGAGTCCGCCGCCCACATTATAAACCTTGCCGTTGAATTTTTCAATGTTGTGGATTTGAATGTCAATCAAATCGACCAGGTCGTCCACATGTAAAATATCGCGCACCTGTTTCCCCGTTCCGCCATAGCCGATGTATTTTAAGGACTGGTTCCAAAAGTGTTTCGCCATCCATAAAGTCACCACGCCCTGGTCGGTTTTTCCCATCTGGCGCGGACCGGCGATAACGCCAAATCTGGTAATCGCGGCCTGAAGCCCGTAAAATTCCGA
>DATHGE010000370.1:0-15200 GCA_035317805.1 Flavobacterium sp.
CTGATGGATTTTACCTTTCCCGACATTCCTGACGAAGATTGGAAAGAGCAGTTGCTGCGTACGCATTCGATCCGTGATTTCCAGTGCAATTTTATTTATAAGTCGGTGCAGAAAGTACTCGAGCGCAGTTCCGACGGCCTCACGACTTCGGGTTTCGAAAAACTTGAAAAGAACACTTCCTATCTTTTTATTTCCAACCACCGCGACATCATCCTCGATACTTCACTGCTCAACGCGAGCCTTTTCGACCATGGATTGGTCATGACCGCTTCGGCGATCGGCGACAACCTGGTCAAGAAATCGTTCCTGCTGGCTTTGTCCAAACTCAACCGGAATTTCCTCGTACGGCGCGGTTTGCCGCCAAGGGAAATGCTGCAAAGTTCGAAGCTTATGGCCGAATACATCGCACAGTTGCTGCTTCGTGAAAACCGTTCGGTATGGATTGCGCAGCGTGAAGGCCGCACCAAAGACGGCAATGATGCCACACATCAGGGTGTTTTGAAAATGCTGGCGATGGGATCGGACGAGAAGAACCTCATGGATTATTTCAAGAAGGTACGGATTGTGCCGGTTTCGATTTCGTATGAATACGACCCGACCGATGCGCTCAAGATGCCGCAACTGATGGCCGAGGCGAACCAGGAAATCTACATCAAGGAAAAGAACGAGGATTTCATCACGCTGCTGAGCGGAATTATGGGGCAGAAAAAACGCATCCACATGCATGTGGGCGATATCCTAGATACCGAAATCGACGCCATCAAGGCCGAATTCGACAACAATAACAAACAGATCCAGGCGCTCGCGCAGGCGATAGACGATTCGATCCTGACGACTTACAAGCTTTGGCCGACGAATTATATCGCCTACGACATCATCAACAAGACCGATAAGTTTTCACACAAATATACCGAGGATGAGAAGGCGCTTTTTGAAAGAAGGCTCGAGATCCGCATCGACGAAGACAATCCCGTGGCTTTACAGGGCTTTCTGGCGATGTATGCCAATCCGGTGGTGAATAAAATGAAATACGAGAATGCTGTCTAAGCCCAACATCCTTTTGATTTATACCGGCGGAACCATTGGTATGATGAAAGATTTTGAGACCGGCGCGCTGAAAGCGTTCAACTTCGCCAAACTCCTCAACAAGATTCCCGAACTCAAGCAGCTCGACTGCGATATCGAAACCATTTCGCTCGAAAACCCAATCGATTCGTCGAATATGAACCCGCTCAAATGGGTAATAATCGCCCAAATGATCGAGGATAATTATTCGAAATTTGACGGATTTGTGGTACTTCATGGTTCCGATACGATGTCTTATTCGGCATCGGCATTGAGCTTTATGCTCGAGAATCTGGGCAAGCCGGTGATTTTTACGGGATCGCAACTGCCGATTGGGGATTTGCGCACCGACGCAAAGGAAAACCTGATTACGGCGATCCAGATAGCGTCGCTTCAGCACAAGGGGAAGCCCGTGATTAATGAGGTCTGTTTGTATTTTGAATACAAATTGTACCGTGGCAACCGCACGACGAAAATCAACGCCGAGCATTTCAATGCGTTTACGTCGCCGAATTATCCGCCGTTGGCGGAATCGGGCGTGCACCTTAAAATCAGCCGGGAGTTGTTTTTTCCGAAAAGCAAGGCGAAGCCATTCCTCGTGCATAAAGAACTCGACGACAATGTAGTGATTGTAAAAATGTTCCCGGGTATTAACGAAAATGTATTGTCGGCAATCCTCAATATCCCAAACCTCAAAGGAATGGTCCTGGAAACTTACGGATCGGGAAATGCGCCAACCGACGAATGGTTCCTTTCGGCACTCAAAAAGGCCATCAAAAGCGGATTGCATATCGTAAATGTGACGCAATGTTCGGGCGGAAGCGTGAGCATGGGACAATATGAAACCAGTACGTCACTCAAGAAAATCGGGATCATTTCGGGAAAAGATTCCACTACCGAGGCCGCCGTCACGAAACTCATGTATTTATTGGGAGAGAATGTGGCGCCTAATGTGTTCAAAACCATTTATGAAACTTCGATACGCGGGGAATTATCATAAAATCTTGTTTTAAATTTCGGTAAGCGGAATTTTTTTTTGTTCTTTGCAACCGCAACAAAGAGAGGTGTCCGAGTGGTTGAAGGAGCAAGCCTGGAAAGTTTGTATATGGGTAACTGTATCGTGGGTTCGAATCCCATCCTCTCTGCAAGAATTGAATGCTCCCCGAAGGGAGCATTTTTTGTTTTGGGCCGTGTCGCAAAGCGCAGCTTTGTGTAAGCGGCCGGGAACAAAAAAATGCCATGCGCGCAGCGCCTCATTTAAATCTTGGCAGACTCCCCAAAAGGGATCACCGCGGGTAATCCTGTCACTGCGGTTATTGAAACCTGAAGCAGATTGCTTCGCTTCGCTCGCAATGACAGATTATCCACGAAATAATAGCTTAATTTTGTGCCCGGTGACAGGCCAACTTTATCACAAAAAAATGCTCCCATTAAGGAGCATTTTTGCAGTATGGCGGAATTGTTTTTTATTATTTGGCGTAAAGAAAATGAGGCTGTCTGAAACAACCTCATTTGTACCAGTGACAGGAATGATCTGAATAAGTCAGGTTTTATCGCCAGATTTACGCCTGCTATGTTTTCAGAAACTGCAAATCTTTCCGCCGATACCACTCACGACGGCCACTTACAGGGAACTTATAACTGCCACTAAAATTTCAATAGTTATCTTTACGAGCATCAATTAGGGAATCAATGCTGTTCAAATTAAAAACAAAAAAATCAGTTGCGCGTATTCTTGCGCCAACCTTTAACTAAGTAGGTTGTTAATGCGCAATAAGTGTTAAATTTGGAGATGTTTTTAAATGAATCCCTGCCTGACGGCTTCGCGAACGAGGCTTGTGTCGTCATTCACGTCGAAGGCTTTCTTCATCCTGCTGATGCGTTTTTGGATGGCGCTCGAAGTCAGGAAAATGGTCTGTTCCAGGTCTTTAATCTTAAATCCTTTCGAAAGGTAGAAAAGGATCTGCCTGTTGTAATCTTCCACCATGAGTTCTTTTTTCCAGATTTCGCTGATGCAGTTTTTGACCAAAGGGCTTTGGTAGATATTGCCGTTAAGGACATCCATGACGGCTTCCTGCAGTTTTTCGGGTGTAATGTCATTTTTGATGATTAGTCCGTCGGGGCGTATTTTTTTGGCGAGGTCGTAGATGATGATCACTTCCGTATGCGCCGTAATCATGATGATTTTGCATTCCGGGAGTTTCTCTTTGATGAGTTGGGCAACGTCAATTCCGGAGGCAATTGATTTTGCGGCGTAGGGCGGAAGCGTATTATCGATGATTGCCAGATCAAATGGTTTTTTTGTGGAATTGGATTGCAGAATGGCATTGTAGGCCTCTTCGCAGTCATATACTTTAGCGAAAACAGGGCGCAGCAAACCAAAGGGTTCTTTTTGCAGCGCGCTCGAATATCCTTCAATGGTCATCGGATGGTCATCAACTAAAAGTACATTCATAGGAATAATAACGGATTTAAAATTTTAACAAAATGTGTCGTTTTTGTACCCCAAAAGCAAATTGTTGTTATTTAGCTTGCACTAACATTATTTTCACAAGGTATGCGTTTTTCATTCCTCATTATTGACGACAATAGTGCCGTTATTGAATCGACGCTGAAATTTTTTGAGAACTTCCCAAATTATTTCTGTGCTGGCGTATTCATGAACGGTGAAGTCGCCGTAGAGCAAATCTTTAAGCTCAAGCCGCAATTGGTAATTATGGGCGTCCCGTTTGATGTCAAAGATAAGAGTTTATCCTTTTCTGCAATCTCCGAAATGCATCAATATATGGATACCATGCCTTATTTTATCGCATTGGCCACGACGCCCGATTATGCGTTGGATGCGATACAGTCGGGGTTTTCAGATTATCTCATCAGGCCGCTCCAGCTGCGCCATTTGGCCAAATCCCTTTTTAAGTTCGAAAAAAAAAGCCCGTTCACTGTTGCAGCAAGCATTTGTATTAAATCTTACAGCGATTACCAGTTTGTGAATCTGCAGGATATCATTTATCTCAAGGCCGATAACAATACGACCGATATCAAACTGATTAATGGCAAGACCGTCAACGCATACAAAACACTCAAGCACTTTGAAAAGACGCTGCCTTTTTATTTCCTTCGCATCCACAAAAGCTATATCGTAAATATCAACCATGTTTCAAGGCTGCACTTCAGCAAATTGAAATGTTATCTCAATTACAACGAGATTCTTCCTTTCTCTGGCAATTATAAGGATAATGTTGATGCTATCGTAAGAAATATCAACAACTGATCTGGCGGCTTCTAAAACATAAGAATTCACTTCAATTTTAAAACAGTGCCTTTTGCCCCTTCGATGGCAGCTGTTACTTCTGTGGTGATAGCTTTCACCATAAACCTAATATATTATGCTGACAATCAGTTTTTTGCCTGTTAATTTGCTTCAGGTTTAGTTAACAAAACAACACCGAAGCTTCCAAACTGAAAATGGGGAAAGATGGTTTTACAGACCATTCATTTTCAAAAACTCAAAAGGCCAATTCCCGGTCCGTAGAAAAAAGTAACAGCATACTGCATTTGTTACACCATCACTTATTGCTAATTTTTAAAACAAACTCTTATGAAAAATCTATTGATCGCATTTTGCTTTTTTGCTTTTGCCGGAACAACTTTCGCTGCGTCTACTGACACACAAGCCACCAACAAACAAAAAAACAACAACAGCACACTTGTTGCCGCCGCTGAAATGAGTCCGTTGCAAATTGGAGATAACGATCCGGACAAGGACAAAAAGCACTAAAAAATTTAAAAGTTAAAAAACCGGGCAATGGGACAATCCTCAATTGCCCGGTTTTTTATTGGATTGTATAGCATAAAAAAGTTTATTTTTGGGCAGCAATTCCTCTTTAATTTGAAACCAAGATTCCAAATACTGTTCGTTTTTTTTGTACTGGTTCTGGCTTGTCATAAAAAGACTGAGACCGAACAGAAGAGTAACGTTTCCCAACTTCTGAAAGAAGCGCAAAAGCCGGCAGTGGCGGAGATGCAAAAGGAACAATTACTGGATTCGGCATTTCAGTATCTCAGGAATACCGGGAATGATTCCGTTCAAAGAAACCTTTATTTTAAAATTGCCGACGCCTATTACAATCTCGATAAAAGTGGGAAATATTTTACAGTAACCAATCGGGTTTACCAGTTGGCCAGGCAAAGTAAAGACACTTTGCATCTCGCCAAATCGCTTTATTATCTCGGGGATTTTTATTACGATAAAACCCAGCTCGACAGCGCCTTCAGCTATTATATGCAGTCGCAGAAAATGTACAGGCACCTCAATGACACGCTCAATTCCGGCAAACTTTCACTTGAGAAAGCCAGAATTTTATACGATACCGGAAATTTCACCGAAAGTGTCAACCAGGGCATCACCGCCTTGAAAATGCTCTCCAGGACCGGAAACACGCGCCAGGTTTACGAAAGTTATATCGTAATCGCGCTTTGCCTGAAGGAACTCAACGATTACCAAAATTCGCTCGATTATTTCAACCAGGCACTCAACGAATTGGCCAAACTCGAAAAAGACAGCGATTATCCCAAGGCGAAAGTGCTCAATTCGCGGGCTTCGTGTTACAATAATATCGGGACGATCTATGAGAAGCTGGGGAATTATGAAAAGGCGATTGAACTTTACAATGAAGCGCTGAATATTAGCGGCATCAAGACGGAACGTCCGGAACTATATGCGATGTTGCTGAGCAATCTGGCGTATTCAAAAATGAAATCTGGCGATAATGCGGAAGTCGAAAAATTATTGTTCTCCTCGCTGAAAATCCGCGACAGCCTTCAGACTTTGCCGGGTATCGTTTCAGGGAAAATCAGGATTGGAGAATACTACCTTTTTCAAAAAGATACCGTAAAAGCGCTGGCATTTATCAAGGACGGCTACCGCCTTTCGAGAAAAATTAAAAGCGGCCCTGAAATCATCTATTCCTTAAAACTGCTGACCGAAAATGACAACAGGAACAAGACCTATTATTCCAATCTTTATTTCAAAGTCAGCGACAGCATCCAGAATGCAGAGCGGTCTACGCACAATAAATTCGCAAGGATTGCCTATGAAACCGACCAGATCAAGGAAGAGAACCAATTGCTGTCACGCCGCAACAAAGTCGTGTTGACCGTGTCGATTGGGATCATTTTCTTTTCGATTGTTTTATTTGTGATCTTCAGGCTACGGTCCAAAAACAAGGAACTGCTTTTCATCAAAGACCAGCAGGATGCCAACGAAACGATTTATCAGCTGATGCTGAAGCAGCAATGGCAGACGGAAGAAGCGCGCAATGAGGAACGAAACCGCATTGCGATGGAGCTGCACGACGGCATCGTCAATAGTGTGTTCACGACGCGGTTCAACCTGATGCAGCTCGACACCGGATCGGCCGACAAAAAGGACCAGCTGATCAGGGAACTCGAAAAGACCGAAAATGAAATCAGGCGGGTTTCCCACGATTTACAGCAGAATTTGCTTTTTGAAGACAAGAACCTTCCCGAAATACTGGTGAATTTCGTTTCGTCGCAGCAGAATCATTTCCACACCCGGTTTGATCTGTCGGTCGACAAATACATCGACTGGTCGCAGGTTTCCGGTGCGGGAAAAATACACATTTACCGCATCATCCAGGAAGCGGTGCAAAACATCAACAAATATTCGAAAGCCGAAAGGTGCTTCATCATCCTGCTCAAAACCGGGGATAAGATTACGATCCGGATTTGGGACAACGGCATCGGATTCAATCCTTCCAAAGTACGCGAAGGCATCGGCCTCAAAAATATCAGGAAAAGATCCGAAGCCTTAAATGGCCAGCTCAGGATCGCATCCGACAGCAAAACAGGAACAACGATTGAAGTGGTTTTTTAGAAAGTCACAACCATGCCACAGCCCAATTGTTTTCCGTTGTAAAAAGGCGCAATCATCGAGGACACCTTTTTATCCTTGCTTCCGAAAATTTTGTCTTTCACATATGGGCTGATCCAATAGGCGATTTTCGTACTCATAATCCCGATTCCCGCGCCCGCAGCCACATCGGTTAACCAATGGCGGTTGTTGTACATCCGGAACAATCCCGTTCCCGTGGCAACCGCGTAACCCGAAATGCCATACCAGATCGATTGGTCTTTGTATTCCTGCCACATAAATTCGGCGCCCGCAAAAGCAGTGGCGGTATGCCCGGAAGGGAAGGAGTTTTTCGAGCTTCCATCAGGGCGTTCCACTTTCGTGATCGATTTCAATCCGAGAACCGTCGAACTCATGATCAGATAAGAAGTCGCCATGATAATTGTACGGTCTTTCAGGTTGTTTTTGCCCTTGATTCCGATAGCGTTGAGTGCGTAAACCGAAGCCATTGGCGCATACTGCGAGAAATCGTCAATACTGATTTTCTCATCGATGTCTTCTTTGACTTCGTCGCGGATTTGGGTATTGAAGCCGATGAGCTGGTCGCTTTCAATGCCAATAACGCCATAGCCAATTAAGACCGCCGGAATAATCAATTGTTTGTAATTGAATTTGAGGTTTTGGGATGGCGGCACAATGCTGTCGTTTTTAATTTGCTGCGCGTAACCGGAAAAACCGGAAAGGACCAAAAGCAGCAGTAGATTTCTTTGCATAAGATTGGGGTTATTTCCCAAATTAACGCCCGGGGCAGATTTAAATTGGCGCACACCGGGGTGTTTAAGTGAATCTTAAGGAACGAAAACCGGTTCAATTTGCCAGGAAAGGATTCCGCAAGCTTTTTTTTGTAACTTTAAGCCGCAAAAACACCAGGATGCGATTATCATTTTTAGTTTTATTATTTCTGATTGCGGCAAAAGCCTTCTCACAAAATACAGACAGCGAAACGGCGAAGCAAAAAAAAACGCTTCCGCCGCCGATGATTGCAGTCGATTCGCTTTACAGGGAAGATCAGTTTTATGTTGGCTTCACCTACAACCTGCTGCTCGATACGCCCGACGGTGTGTCGCAGAATAAGTTTTCTTCGGGATTTACCGGTGGTTTTTTGCGCGATATGCCAATCAATAAGAAAAGGACGATTGCGATTGCCACAGGGTTGGGCGTAACGTATAATAAATATTTTGAAAACCTGTTTATTTCCAACGTCGGCCAAACCGCACAGTACAGCATTATTGCGTCGGGAACGCAGTATGAGAAAAACAAGTACGACCAGATCCTGATTGATGTGCCGCTTG
Organism: Flavobacterium sp.; assembly: GCA_035317805.1. Taxonomy (GTDB): domain Bacteria; phylum Bacteroidota; class Bacteroidia; order Flavobacteriales; family Flavobacteriaceae; genus Flavobacterium. Next base: position 8,290 of record DATHGE010000370.1, read on the forward strand.
AATTCAGGTGGCGCACTTCAACGCCTGAAAGCCATAAATTCTGGCGCATCTATTCCGGATTCCGGTTCAGCTATCTCGCCCTTGGCAAGTCAAGGTATGTCGACAGCAATTACAATATTCAGGTCACGGGCAATAACGATCTCAACAAAATTCAGGTCGGCGCCTATCTTTCCTGGGGCTACAACACCTGGAATTTCTACGGCTATTACGGATTGACGCCGTTATTTAAGTCTTCTGCCAAACTCAATGGCCAATCGGTTGGGATGAATTCGCTCAATCTCGGTCTCATGTTTTACATCCTATAGCCAAAAATACCACAAGATAACCTGCGGAAGCAATCCCGCGAAAAAACCGATCAGCAGTTCCTTTCCGGTATGCGCCTGCATTTCGAGGCGTGAGGCCGCAATGAGTCCGTTTGCGAGCGCCAAAGCGGCGATAATGTAAATCGCGTTAGCCTGGTTGTGCATGCTAAGCCCTACGACAAATGCGGTCAGCGCTGCAATCCCAATCATGTGAAGGCTGGCTTTGATCCTTGCGAACAACAGGACCAATGCGAGCAGCGAACTGATCAAACCGCCGACAAAGAAGTAATGCAATTCGGGGAGCGTATCTTCGGTGATGCTTTTCGCGGTCAGGATAAAAAGCAGTGCGGCTTGTATGACCAAAGGTATTTTTCGCTGCGAAAGGTCGGAAAGCATCACCGAATCGGCTTTGCCTAAAGTCTTCAGCAGGAAAAAGAAGCAAAGCGGAATGAAAACCGTCAGGATGGAAATCTGGATCAGGATCAGGTACTGCTGCGCCGGAATCAGGTAATTCTCATTGAGGGAAAGATAAAACAGCGTTCCAAAAACCGGAATGAAAATGGGATGGAAAATATAAGAAAACAACGGAAGGACTTTTTTCAATGCAAAACGGTGTTTGGGATTTTTCACAAAGCTACTCAAAAATACGCGTTTTTTGTTTCAGAATCTGCCATACAACCGATTTTTTGGTAGTGTATCCGACTCATTTTCACAATAAATGGCAACTGCTATATATTTGTCGCAGAAATTAATCTCTTCCCCAAATGAGGCTTTTTTTAAAGACACTTTTTTTATTCCTACCGGTTGTGGCATTCTCGCAAATTGCCGGTCAGAGGAGTATTTCCTTAAACACCGCTTTACCAATCAGCCAACCGGCTTCCAGAATTACAAACAACAATACCTTTTCTTTTTGCGATACCGATTCCGATGGGTTTATTCCCATCGACATGGAAAGCATCAAAAATACGGTCCTCGATGAAAATGTCGACCAGTTTGGTACCGAACAGGGAATTTTCATCAGCACCCGGTTTGCAAAAGTGCACCTGATCACAAACCTGAACGGAACGCCGCTAAAAACAGAAATCTGCGACGGCAGTAGTGGCCTCGGCGGTTACGGGATGCTCGATATCGCCATCAATCAGGAAGGCGAAACCTACGTTGCCGCAATCGATAAAATCTACAAGATAAACAGCGCGACCTGCGCTATTGACACCAGTTACGATCTCGGGCTCAACGGCAATTCGATTACTTCCTTGTCTTTCGACAGAAACCACAATATTTACCTGGGCGGCTTTGACACTTCGGTTTACCGTATGAATAATGGCGCTTATGGAAGCATGCAACTGTGGCACGATTTCGGTGCAGGCGCGGCGGCCGGCGATTTTGTGATGTGTAAAGACAAAATGTACGTGGCCTGGAGGCTCAATTCGGGCTGCAGGCTTTATGAAGTGACGGTCGACAGCAACACGAATTATGTTTCGCATATCGATTTGGGCGACTTGCCTGATTATACTTACGGACTTGCCAGCGAACTCGGGAAATTGTACGGCGTTACACCTTATCAGCTGTATAAAATCAACCGCAACCCGATGACATTCACCGCGGTTTTAAACAACGATAATGTGAATGACGAATGGTATGGAGCGGCCGGTAAAAACGAGGCGGTCAATTTTGAAGTGCAGATTTTTGCTTCTGAACAAGACGCCCAGAACAACCAGAATCCGTTGCCCGGCACGTGGACGAACACGGTTTCGGGAGGACAAACGGTATATGTCGTTATCCGGAATACCATCAACAACCAATTCATAACCATTCCCGCGGATATCGTTGTGAATGTTGCGCCGGCTTATACCAATCCGCAGCAGCTCGTGCATTGCGAAAGCGACAGCAACGCGAACGTTTTCGATCTTCGCGCAGCCGAAACCGGAATTGTCGGCTCACAATCCAATATCATCTGTACCTTCCATGAATCACAGAACGATGCGATAAACAATAGCAACCCGCTTCCGGATGTCTACACTTGCGTGAATACGGCGGCGCCAAAAACCATTACGGTAAGGCTGACCAATAGGTTAACAGGCTGTTTCTCTTATTTTGATTTTATTCTTGAAGTGGCTCCGAAACCGAATTTCTACCAACCCAAAGACCTGTCTTTCTGTGCATCAGGCTCCGATTATATGGTACAGCTCGACGACCAGAATGCGCAGATTTTAAACGGTCAAAGTGCAGAAGATATCGAAATTACATTCCATCACTCCATGAGCGATGCGATTGGCGGAAACAACCCATTGCCGGTTCCATACCATATGCTTGCCAATGAGATGGAAGTTTTTGTAAGGATCGAAAACACCTACAGCGGCTGTTTTGACACCGGAAGTTTCCACGTGAAGGCCATCGCTGAAAACCACAATTTTCCTGTGAATTATACTGTGGATACGAACGACTGGACTTATGAGCAGAATTCGATTCAGGTACTTTCAGACGGCAATTATGAATATTCTCTCGACGGAATCAGCTATCAGGAAAGTCCGTATTTTGCCAACCTTTCGGTAGGCGAATACCAGTTGCATGTTCGCGACAAGGACAATTGCAGCGTGTCTATAAAAGACATTTTCCTGCTCATGTATCCGAAATTTTTCACGCCAAACGGCGACGGTTACCATGACTTCTGGAATATCATGCTTTCTTCCAAAGAACCCGATATGAAGATTGAAATCTACGACCGTTACGGCAAAGTGATCACAACCCTAAACGGAAAAGGAGCAGGCTGGGACGGAAATTACCACCACCAGCAATTGCCAGCTTCAGATTACTGGTTTACGGTAACACGTGAAAATGGTAAGGAATTCAAAGGGCATTTCACCCTGACGCGATAGTCTTCCGCTATCTAACTTCTGCCACCTGCAATCTGATCTCTAAATTTTCTTCCGCATCCGTGCCACCGGAATATCCAATTGTTCCCGGTATTTGGCAATGGTCCTTCTCGCAATCGGATAGCCTTTCTCGAGCAGGATTTCGGCGAGCTGGTCATCGGGAAGCGGCTTGTGCTTGTCTTCGTCTTCGATGACATTCTGTAGTATTTTTTTGATTTCCAGAGTCGACACATCTTCGCCCTGGTCGTTCTTCATCGATTCTGAGAAGAATTCCTTAATCAGTTTGGTGCCGTAAGGCGTTTCCACATATTTGCTGTTGGCCACACGCGAGATCGTCGAGATATCCAGACCGACCATATCGGCGATATCCTTGAGGATCATCGGGCGCAATTTGGTCTCGTCACCATCAAGGAAAAATTCCTGCTGGTAATGCATGATCGCATTCATCGTCACAAACAAGGTTTCCTGCCTTTGGCGGATCGCATCGATAAACCATTTGGCCGAATCGAGTTTCTGCTTGATGAACTGCACCGCGTCTTTCTGCTGTGCCGATTTGTCGCGCGACACTTTATAGGTCTGCAGCATTTCCTGATAATCTTTGGAAACATGCAGGGTCGGAGCGTTGCGGCCGTTTAAGGTAAGCTCGAGTTCGCCTTCAACAATCCTTATCGCAAAATCGGGGACGACATGCTCGATCATCTTTGTGTTTCCGCTGTAAACGCCGCCCGGTTTCGGGTTGAGCTTTTCGATTTCCTCAATGCCTTTCTTGAGCTGCTCCTGTGAGACGGAATATTTCTGCTGTAATTTGTCGTAGTGTTTTTTGGAAAAAGCGTCGAACTGGTTCTCGATGATATCGGTCGCCAATCCAACCGATTCCGTCGGGGTTTTGTGTTTGAGCTGCAACAACAGGCATTCCTGCAAATCGCGCGCGCCAACGCCCGAAGGCTCAAGTTCGTGGATAATATGTAAGATCCGTTCCACCGTTTTCTCATCGGTATAAATGCCCTGCGTAAACGCCATATCGTCCACAATATCGGGAATGCTGCGGCGAATGTACCCCATGTCATCGATGCTTCCGACAAGGAATTCGGCAATTTCGCGTTCGTCTTCCGTCAGGATAAAAGTGTTGAGCTGGTTGATCAGGTCCTGGTGAAAGCTCACCGTGGCCGCCAATGGCGATTCGCGCTGTTCGTCGTCGTCGCTGTAATTGTTGGCCTGCGTTTTGTAATCGGGGGTTTCGTCGTTGCTTAAATATTCGTCGATGTTAATTTCGTCAGCCTCGATGGTTTCATTGTCGTCATAATCGTCGAACTCCTCCTCGTTGTCAAACTCGTCCTTTTCATATTCCTCATCTTCTTCCTTGCCCGCCTCGAGCGCCGGATTCTCATTCATTTCTTCCTTGAGCCGCTGCTCGAAAGCCTGCGTAGGCAACTGGATGAGCTTCATCAGCTGGATTTGCTGCGGGGAGAGTTTTTGGGAGAGTTTGAGATTGAGGAATTGCTTGAGCATAATTTTGATTCTTGCGGCTTTTAGTTGTCCAAATTTACGATTTTTTTTAGAAGCTATTCCCGCTATTCACTGCAATCTTTTTTAAGGATTGAATTTCCCGTCGCAAGCTCCGGGCAATCCTTAAAAAAGGATTTCCGTTGCTATCGGGGCTAGACTTATTTTTGTCTTGACACAAAAAGTAACAAAAAAGTCAAGGCTCGCAAATGAAAAACTCGAAAACTACCTCGAAGCTGGTTCCGCGTGCCAAGCCGTTCGCCTTACAGGCTCAACTCCGGGCACGCTCACTGGCGATTCTTCTATTCCCATCAGGCGTTCTTCGTGACACTCGCGCATTGATTGCGCAGGCGGGCACCTGCTGTTTGCTTCTTTGTGTCAAGACAAAGAGGAAGAAAAAATAAAGTCCGGCGCAAGCCGGACTTTATTATAATGTTTAAAAATGCAGTTTTTAAAACTCCGCGTTTCCCGGCGTTCTCGGAAACGGAATCACATCCCTAATATTCGTCATTCCCGTCACAAACAAAACCAGTCTTTCAAAACCCAATCCAAAACCAGAATGCACCGCGCTTCCAAATCGTCTGGTATCCAAATACCACCACAATTCTTCCTCGTCGATTCCAATCACGCGCATTTTTTCCACCAAAGTATCATAACGTTCCTCACGTTGCGAACCACCGACAATTTCACCGATTCCCGGAAAAAGGATGTCCATCGCGGCAACTGTTTTTCCATCTTCGTTCAAACGCATGTAAAACGATTTGATATTCGCTGGATAATCATAAACGATTACGGGCGATTTGAAGTGCTTTTCGACCAGGAAACGTTCGTGCTCCGACTGTAAATCGGCGCCCCATTCGGTTATAATATATTGGAATTTTTTCTTTTTATTGGGAGTGGAATCCTTAAGGATATCAATCGCTTCGGTATAAGAAACGCGTTTGAAATTATTGTCACGAACGAAATGTAATTTTTCTAATAAATTCAGGTCACTTCTTTCGGCCGCAGGTTTAACTTTTTCTTCATCGAAAAGACGTTGATCTAAAAATTTTAAATCATCGTCGCATTTCTCCATTACATATTTAAGAACATATTGGATGAAATCCTCCGCCAGATCCATATTGTCATGCAAGTCATTGAACGCAACTTCGGGCTCGATCATCCAGAATTCCGCCAAGTGGCGCGACGTGTTCGAGTTTTCTGCACGGAATGTCGGCCCGAACGTATAAATCTGCCCCAAAGCCATCGCGAAAGTCTCGCCTTCCAATTGGCCCGAAACCGTCAGGTTCGTCTGTTTTCCAAAGAAATCTTCCTTGTAATTGATGCTTCCGTCTTCGTTTTTCGGCAGATTGTCCAGCGGCAGCGAAGTCACCTGGAACATTTCGCCTGCGCCTTCCGCATCCGCGCCCGTAATCACCGGCGTGTTCACATAGACGAAACCTTTCTCCTGGAAATACTGGTGCACCGCAAATGCCAACACCGAACGCACACGCATAATCGCACCGAATGCATTTGTCCGCACGCGCAAATGCGCATTTTCGCGCAAAAATTCCAAAGAGTGTTTCTTCGGCTGCATCGGGAATTTCTCCGCATCGGAATCACCAAGAATTTCGAGCTTTTTCACCTGGATCTCATATTTCTGACCCGCGCCTTTGCTTTCCACCAGGTCGCCAATGACAGAAATCGCCGCCCCGGTCGTAATCCTTTTTAAGGTTTCCTCGGGTGTGTTCTCGAAATCGACCACGCATTGTATATTATGGATCGTCGAACCGTCGTTCAGCGCGATGAATTGGTTGTTCCTGAAAGTCCGTACCCAGCCTTTGGCATTCACACCGGCCAGCGTACCCGCGCTGCCTAAAAGGTCTTTAACTTTGGTATGTTTCATTGTAATTTATTTTAACTTCAAGTGTGCAAATATAATTTTTTGTTTCGAATGTCATTGCGAGAAGCTATTTCCCGCTGTCCGCTGTATCTTTTGCCCTGCGGGACAAAAGGATGCCGCTTCCATCAGGGCTAGGATATTCGGTACACTTCAACATTCAACATTCGTTGTTCAACGGTTCTTCGTTCAAAAAAATGTTGAATTTTGAACAACGAATGTTGAATGTTGAAGTTTTTTAATCCTCAATAATTCCGTCATCGACCAGATCCTCGGCCCGGATGCGTTTCTTCTCAAACGTCAGCACCAGCGCCGGCAATACAATCAGGTTCGCAAACATCGCAAACGCAAGCG
>DATHGE010000371.1:0-6601 GCA_035317805.1 Flavobacterium sp.
ATTATTGCTCGTTTCGCACGATAGGGATTTCCTCCAGGGCATGTCGAATCTCGTTTACGAATTCAAAGACCAGAAAATTAAGGAATATCTGGGCGACATCAATTATTTCCTCGAACAGCGCAACCTTGAAAACATGCGCGAAGTCGAGAAAAAAGACGCCATAAAAAAGGAAGCGCCAACCACCAGCAACAAACTTTCCTACGAAGACCAGAAGAAAGGCAAGGCGATGCAAAACCGCCTCAGCAAAATCGAAAGCCAGATCAAGCAGCTCGAACGCGACATCCAGAACGACGACAAGCAGCTCGCTTCCAATTACGACAAACACATCGAAGACGCACATTTTTTCATGGCCTACAATAAGAAAAAGGCCGAGTTGGACCAATTGCTTTTGGATTGGGAAATCGTGCAGGAAGAGATTGAGAATGCGTAAATACTCTAAACCATTAAGCAATTAATGGTTTTTTTATTTTGAAGCCAATCCCGCTATCCATTACAATCTTTGCCTGCTTAAAGAAAGCAAGCAAAGGATTTCCATTGCTATCAGGGCTAGATTGTCGTTTCCGGAAAGATAATCAGGTAATCAGCCCAATCTTCTTCGAGTGCGCAATCGCTTCGCTGCTATCTGTAAAATAGCAGGTCGCCACGTTCAGGCTTTCCATATTCTCCAAAGCTGCAATCGTTTTTTCTTTCTTCTGGCTTCCCGTCTGCCGGATGTAAACCGCTTTTACGTTCACCGGAAAGATTTTGCAGATCGCTTCATACAAAAACGGATCGGCCTGCGAATCGTCGCCAAGCAAGGTATAATTCAAATGTGGGTAGAATTCGAGCACGTGCTTGATCTTCTCAAACTTGTGGTTGTGGTCGCCACGGCCGGTAATGAAAAAATCGGTCAGGCTGGTCTTGATGTCTTTCAGCAATAAAACGGCGCGTGGTAAATCGTGCAGTTCGGTGAAATCGATAATGAAACGGTACAGGTTCCATTCGCTGCTCGAAACATAAAAAAAGGCATTCTGCTCTTCCTTGTTATTTCGCCCAGCCGTACTTAGCGCTTGGTAATGCGGCACGACGCCTTCAAAAATCTTGCGGTCGTTCACATTCCGGAACAACAAGATGTACAGTTTTTTAAACGGATTCCGCGTATGCGAAACCAAAAAGGTATCGTCAATATCCGAAATGAAACCCAGATTGCCTTCATAAGGCCTGATAAAACTGCCCTTCGCGATAATTTCTTCTTTGTTGTGGATAATGCTCACATGGTAATCTATCCAGCCATAACCGAATTCCTTCAGAAGCGGAATCGAAAATTTGAAATAACCGTCATCTAATGTTTTGGTGTGGATCTTTTCACCGTTCAGTTCGAGGTATACGTCGGCATTGGATTGCGTCTTGATGCGGAACATCCGAATCACAGAGCGCGCATTCACAAACCTTTTTTTCTGAAAATCATATTCTTCCTGCGTCGTCGGCCGAAAAACATGGCCCATGACAATCAATTCGGCTTCGTTGGCATAACCGCGGTACAGTTTCAAAATTGGCTTCATGGAATGTTAAATACTTTTGTATGGAGATTCTAATTTACCTAAATTTAGGGAATAAAAGGAACAAAACCGTGAAAAAGAATATCATCATGATTGTCAATCCGATTTCGGGAGATGTCGACAAAGAGGTTTTCGTTTCTGCCGCACAGGCATTTGCCAAAAAGGAAAACCTCAAATTTATCCTGTACGAAACTTCCGGCAATGACGATTGCCCGAAAATAAAATCACTCTATGCAACCCATAAACCGGAACGAATCTTAGTTGCCGGCGGCGACGGTACGATAAAAATGGTGGCCGAAGCGCTCGAAAAGCAGGATGTTATTTTGGGAATCCTTCCGGCGGGTTCGGCAAACGGGCTTTCGGTCGACCTGAACCTGCCCGCCAATCTCGAGGAGAGCCTGACCGTCGCGTTTCACAGCAATTACATGGAAATGGACATGATCTGCATCAACGGCAAAAAAAGCCTGCATTTGAGCGACCTGGGCCTGAATGCACAGCTCGTTAAAAATTACGAAAGCAGTGAAACCCGCGGCATGTTGGGCTATGCGCTTCAGGCCATCACCACATTAAGCGAACAGGATCCGCCTTTTGGGGCGACCATCGAGGTGAATAACCGAATTATTGAATGCGATGCCCGCATGATTGTAATCGCCAATTCGCAAAAATACGGAACGGGCGTAACGATCAATCCGAATGGGAAAATGAACGATGGCAAATTTGAAATCGTGATACTCAAAAATCTCGATGTGGTCGTTTTTGGAAAAATAATTACCGGAAACATGCCCCTGGATTCGGAAGATGTCGAAATCATTTCCACCGATAAGGCAAAAATCACGACCAGCGTTCCGGTGCATTTTCAGATCGATGGCGAATATGTGGGCGAAGAATCAGAACTCGATATTTTCATCCTGCACCGCCAGATGAAAGTCGCCATTCCCTAATCCTTAAACGGATTGCGTTCCTGCCAAATGGTTTGCGGTTCGAAGTAATTGAAGAATTTCGACATGAACAGATTTAAAAAAGGGTAATTGTGCTTGATGAATCCGGACATCTTTACGGGTTTTGCGCCAACGGAGCTCTTGATTTCCAAAGCGGTTCTAGCAAAAATAATCCTCGAAAATCCTTTGTTGACAGAGTAAGCAATCATGTCGTAAAGCATGTTCAGATACAGCATTTTCTCGCGCTGGCATTCGTCGTCGTAACCAAGAAAATAAGTGTCAATATCATCGCCATTCTTGATCAGGGTGTTGAATCCGATTAGCGACCCTTCATTGAAATAACCGTAAAAAAGGAACTTGTCGTGCAGCAATCGCTTGAAATCGACAAAGTGGTTTTCGGGAAGGTAAAAGGTGTTGAAAGGCGCGTTTCCGGCAACGGTAAGGTATAATTTATTGATGATCGGATTGTATTGGATGATCTCCTCCAACGTCAGTTTTCTTTTGGTAATGCCTTCGGCTTTTTTTCGGGCGCGTTTATACTGGTCACGGTATTTTTTGAGCAGTGTTTCGACGTAGTTTTCAAACGTGAACCATTCCTTCCGGATATCAAAAACCATATTGGGCTGTGTCTGGAATTCGTAGTATTCGCGAAATTCCGGAATCTTAAATGCGGCTGCCTGAGTTGCTGTGAAATCTTTCCAAACCATCAGGTGCGTCCGAAAACCTTCTTTTTTCAGGTTTTTTTTAATCTCTGCGGCAGCGTCTTTAAGTACAATAAGCCCTTCGGCCTGAGCGATGGAATCGGAAAACGCAAACGCATTTTGCCCCGTAAGCATATTGTTTCCGATAAAAAGCACATTTGACGCAAAATTCTTGAAGACGAAATTCCGGATCTTATTCTTCAGGCATTTGTCCCTGTCGCCGAAAGATTCCAGTTCACTTAAGTTGAGCCATTGTGAAAGGGCAATCCCGGCCAGTGCATTTTCCTTAAAGATACCGATAAAATGGCAACGCATGTTTTCGGGCGCCGATGCCTCGAGCAGCTTCAGGTAAGCAGTAGTGAGAAAAATAGTTCCGTCAGATAAGGAATCCCAGTCTGAAGGAAGTGCCGCAACCGCCGTATAAATCTTAAAGGAAAGTGAATCGTTCAAATCGCGGATTATAATGGTTCAAATTTAATCAATAAAAGGACGCGCCGTATTTAAATTCAGGGCATAAAAAAACCGCCCGATTATGCCTCAGGCGGTTTGTGTTTCTTAATCTGTTATTGCCAGGCACATATAATTCCGCCCATAATCATACAGGTAACTACCCAGTAGCCGCCCGCAACGAAAGTGTATTTGAAACTTCTTCTCTCATAAAGAGCGCCGGTTCCGATAACCGGAAGCGCAAAAAACAGGCCAGCCATAAAGCCGTGTAAAGCCCCATGTTTAAAGGTGCGGTAAGTATTGCCGTAAGCTTTCATGTAGTTCTCCAAAACGGATGGATCGACATTTGGGATGTCTACCGTAGCCGAAAAAGCCCCGGTTTGATGGATCACCATAAATTGCAAAACGAATGCAATAAAAAAAGCATAAACGAAAGTCATCCCGAAGACGAGACCCATATTCATGCCTTTCCCGCTTTCCGGTGTGATTCCGGTTTCGCGCATCCAGATGTTCCCGAAAGTTTTCGGATTGTACCATAAAAATCCCACTGCAAGTGATGATAAGGCGGCTACTAACAGCGCCGGAAAATTGATATTCATAATCGATTGGTTTTGTTGGTTAAGATTCAAATATAGGCAATTTTCATAAATCAATAGAAATTTAGGAGTTTTTATAAGATTAAGACAAACAAAATTAAAAACCAATTAAATATGTTTTTGTAGGATTAAACTTTAATAAAATCATTTATTTATGCATTTCATCGATTTTATTTGCATGTTGTCGATAATGTGTATATGTTTACACCGTAGAATTTCAATAACCCCTATTATGAAAAATATAACTACCCTTTTAATATTCATCCTTGCTTCTTCTGCGGCAATGGCCAATGTATCGGCTTCCGAAAAAGAAGCGCTGGTAAAACTGAACAAATCAACCAACGGATCGCAATGGACCAATAAATGGGATATGAGTACGCCCGTTTCAACCTGGTACGGCGTAAAAATCCAAAATGATAAAGTGGTCGCTTTGGATCTTTCCAACAACAACCTTACGGGGCAATTGCCTTCAGAGATTGCCAATCTGGTAAATCTGCAGCAATTGAAACTTTTCAAAAACGCCATTACAGGAAATATTCCGTCTACTATAGGCGAGCTTAAATCCCTGAAAACGTTAAACCTGGCTTTCAATAAATTTTCTGGAACCATCCCGGCTTCGATCGGAAATGCGACGGCACTCGAATCGGTAGAATTATACATGAACATGTTGTCAGGACAAATGCCGACAGCACTCGGGAACCTGAAAAAATTACAAACCCTGTCTTTATTCAACAACGAACTCAGCGGAAGCATCCCGGCTGAAATCTACAGCATCACTTCATTGAAAGTATTACTGTTGAGCAGCAACAAATTAACAGGAAAATTGAGCAAAGAGGTAGCAAACCTTTCACACCTTGAAAACCTGAGCCTTTTTGAAAACAACATGGACGGGCAGGTTCCGTTTGACCTCGAAAAATTAAATAACCTGAAAGAAATGAACATCTCTTACAACATGTTCAGCGGATTGGTTTCAAGAAGCCTTTCGCAATTGGATACGCTTAATATGACCATGATCAATGACAAAGGTGTAGCGGTCGTATTGCCGATAAGAGATAAAAACTCTGCATTGGCTTCTGAAGAATAATTGCTTTCATAAAATAAAGTTTGCATAAAAAAAACCCACCTGTTTAGGCGGGTTTTTTTTATGCGATCCAATCAATAAATTATTGTTTGATAAACTGCAGCTCGATGGCTAATCTCACTTCTTCGCCTACGAGTACGCCGCCGGTTTCCAGGGCTGCATTCCAGTTTAATCCCCAGTCTTTCCTGTTGATTTTTCCTTCCAATGCAAATCCGGCTTTGGTATTTCCCCACGGATCCTTCATCTGTCCGCTGTATTCGGCTGCGAGTTTTACCGATTTGGTGACACCGTGTAAAGTAAGGTCGCCGATGATTTCGTAATCGCTCTCATCCACTTTTTTCACCGCTGTAGCTTTGAAAGTGATTTCGGGATATTGTGCCGCATCAAAAAAGTCAGCGCTTAACAAATGTCCGTCGCGGTCGGCATTTCCGGTTGAAAGCGAATCGATCGCGCCGGTGAATTCGATTTTTGCATTTTCAAAAGTATCGCCTTCAGTGGCAATCGAAGCTTCGAATTTTTGGAATTTTCCGGAAACGTTCGTAAACATCATGTGTTTCACTTTGAATCCGATTTCTGAATGTGTCGGGTCTATGACCCATTTTGTTGTTGACATGTTTTAAATATTTAATTGTTTAATGATTTATTTCTGTTATTAAAATTGCATTGGTACTTCCATCAGCAATATTTCCGCATCCTGCGAATTGGCTGTGATGGTGATCGAATCGGTGTCGGTGATTCCAAGTCCGTCGCGTTCATTCAATTCCACATCGTCAATCGTAAAATCGCCTTTAATCACAAAAGCATAAATGCCACTGCCAGGTTTCTTTAATTGGTAATTCGCTTTGAAATCCTTATCGAAAGTACCCAAATGGAACCACGCATCCTGGTGGATCCAAACGCCTTCATCATCGGCGTTCGGGGACAAGATCTGCTGTAGTTTGTTGTGGCGGTCGTTCGCGTTTAAAGTGATCTGGTCGTAACGCGGTTCGGCCCCTTTTTTATTTGGATAAATCCAGATCTGAAGAAACTTCGTGAGCTTGTCAGGATTTTTATTGTATTCGCTGTGGAAAATTCCGGTCCCGGCACTCATGGCCTGGATGTCGCCTTTGCGGATGACGGTCGAATTGCCCATACTGTCCTGATGTTCGAGATCACCTTCGAGCGGAATCGAGATGATTTCCATATCATTGTGCGGGTGTTTCCCGAAACCCATTCCGGCATCTACACGGTCGTCGTTCAAAACCCTCAGGGCGCCGAAATTCATACGCTCCGGATTGTGGTAATTGGCGAAACTGAAAGT